>NZ_AKJO01000180.1:0-71939 GCF_000282295.1 Pseudomonas sp. GM33 | reverse complement strand
GCGCGCCCATCCCCGGATGAACGCCTCCACTCAGCCTTCCGAGGGGGCGGGTGGATCAAAATCAAGAGCTGCAGGCGAGCTAACGCTCGGCCTGATGAGTGGTGAGAAGCGTGGGTGTACGCCGATCAACTGCAATTGAATGGCCTGCCAGCGAAGGTGGCCTGGCAGCCGACCTGGTATTTGCAGATGTCCCCAATCCCTGTGGGAGCGGGCTTGCTCGCGAATGCGGTTTATCATTCAACATCTTTGTTGGCTGACACTCCGCTTTCGCGAGCAAGCCCGCTCCCACATTTGACCGGTGTCGAGCGCAAAATCCGTGTACAACCACATCCTCTTTGCGAGCTTGCTCGCGAAGACGGCCTGACAGCCACAGGTACATCACAGACGAACGCACCCAGCAACCAGGCCGGCCGGTAGGCCGCCTCGGACGCTGTTGCGGTGTACGCCCCCTCGAGAGGCCGAGTGGAGGTTCTGCGCAGTGGGCAACCCGGCATGGATGCCGGGTTAGCCGCGTACGGCCATGGATGGCCGATCGCGGCGGGCCCACGGAGCAGGACCGGAGCGAGGGAATGCCGAGCCTTGGCGAGGCACCGAACGTCAGGGGCAAGAGCCCTTGGTTACTTGGGGCTTTTCCAAGTGACCCGCTGTAAAAGCGGAACCATAAGTAGCCGTTACCGCAGCAACGGATATGAACACCGAACACCCACCCCAAAACCGCAATCACCCCACCGAATACCCAACCATTCAGACCAGGCCCCCATCCCCCTCGGTTAACAAAACATAACGTGGCGTCGATTGTCAGACATTAAAAAACACCGATAGGATAGGCCAGCTTCCGAAGGGGCTCTGGATTGCGGGTTTCAGGACTATGCTCTGAAACAGCCGGTCCAGACACGCATCCTTGCGGCGCCCAGAAAGGTTGAACGACCTAACAATAATAATGGGAGAAGGTCTATGAGTGAGCCTGTCATGGGTGTGGGTATCTGCCGCCCGCCGGCACTGCGCAAATTAGCGTTGCTGGCTACAGCGCTCTCGCTGTTGGGCTCTGCCATGCTGTCGGCACCCGTGCTGGCCGCGGCGGCGCCAGCATCCGATGTTGTTTATTCCATTGAATCGGCCAAGGCTGCCAAAAGCCTGATGCTCGATGTCGTCCACGCCGGCAAGCGCCTGGTGGCGGTCGGGGATCGTGGGCACATCCTGTATTCCGATGACCAGGGCGCGACCTGGACCCAGGCCAAGGTGCCGACCCGGGCCCTGCTGACGTCGGTGTTTTTTGTCGATGACAAGCACGGCTGGGCCGTCGGCCATGACGCGCAGATCCTCGCCAGCGAGGACGGCGGCGCGACCTGGACCAAGCAATTCGAAGATCTGAATCGTGAATCGCCGCTGCTCGATGTCTGGTTCAAGGACGTCGACAGCGGCTTTGCCGTGGGCGCTTATGGCTCGCTGATGGAAACCACCGACGGTGGCAAGCATTGGGAAGATGCCAGCGACCGCCTGGACAACGAAGACCAGTACCACCTGAACGCGATCGCCGCGGTCAAGGATGCCGGGCTGTTCATCGTTGGCGAGCAGGGCAGCATGTTCCGCTCCGCTGATTGGGGCCAGACCTGGGAGAAGCTCGAAGGTCCGTACGAAGGTTCGCTGTTTGGCGTGATCGGCACGGCGCAGGCCAATACGCTGCTGGCCTACGGTCTGCGCGGCAACCTTTATCGCTCCACGGATTTCGGCAGCACCTGGGAGCAAGTCGAGCTCAAGGCTGAGCGCGGCGACCTGGAGTTCGGGCTGTCCGGCGGCACGCTGCTCGACGATGGTTCGATCGTGATCGTCGGCAACGGCGGTTCGGTGATTCGCAGCAGTGACAATGGCGAAACCTTCAAAGTGGTCAACCGTCCGGACCGTATTTCGGTCTCGGCAGTGGCGGCGGCAGGCAATGGCAATCTGGTTCTGGCCGGGCAGGGCGGCGTTCGCGTCACCTCGCCAAACGGTACCGAGTCGGGCAAATGAGCCGGGTTAATAATAAGAAGGCGGAGCTATGACTTCCTTGAGTACACATCACCAGGACAAGGCGACGTTCCTCGAGCGCCTGATCTTCAACAACCGCCCGGCAGTGATCACGATCTGCCTGCTGGTCAGTATTTTCCTGTTCTGGCAGGCGACGCTGATCCGTCCGTCCACCAGCTTCGAAAAAATGATCCCGCTGGAGCATCCCTTCATCCAGAAGATGATGGAGCACCGCAACGATCTGGCGAACCTGGGCAACACCGTGCGGATCTCGGTGGAAGCCACCGATGGCGACATCTTCTCCAAGGAGTACATGGAGACCCTGCGTCAGATCAACGACGAGGTGTTCTACATCTCCGGTGTCGACCGTTCCGGTCTGAAGTCGCTGTGGAGCCCCAGCATTCGCTGGACCGAAGTGACGGAGGAGGGCTTCGCCGGCGGGGAAGTGATCCCGCAGAGCTACAACGGCTCCCAGGCCAGTCTCGATTTGCTGCGCAACAACGTGCTCAAGTCCGGTCAGGTCGGGCGCCTGGTGTCCAACGATTTCAAATCGAGCATCGTCGACATTCCGTTGCTGGAGTCCTACCCGGATCCGCAGGACCAGGGCAAGCTGCTGGCGCTGGACTATCGCCAGTTCTCCCACGAGCTTGAAGACAAGATCCGCACCAAGTTCGAAGCGCAGAACCCGAATGTGAAGATCCACATCGTCGGTTTCGCCAAGAAGGTCGGTGACCTGATCGATGGCCTGGTGATGGTGGTGATGTTCTTCGGCATCGCCTTCGTCATCACCCTGATCCTCCTGCTGTGGTTCACCAACTGCCTGCGCAGTACTGTCGCCGTGTTGAGCACGACGCTGGTGGCCGTGGTCTGGCAACTGGGCCTGATGCACTTCTTCGGCTTCGGGCTCGATCCGTATTCGATGCTGGTGCCGTTCCTGATCTTCGCCATCGGTATTTCCCACGGCGTGCAGAAGATCAACGGGATCGCCCTGCAATCGAGTGAAGCGGACAACGCCTTGACGGCGGCGCGTCGCACCTTCCGTCAATTGTTCCTGCCGGGGATGATCGCGATCCTCGCCGATGCCGTGGGTTTCATCACGCTGCTGATCATCGATATCGGCGTGATCCGCGAGCTGGCGATTGGCGCGTCCATCGGCGTGGCGGTGATCGTGTTCACCAACCTGATCCTGCTGCCGGTGGCGATTTCCTATGTCGGCATCAGCAAGCGTGCCGTGGCCCGCAGCAAGAAAGACGCAACCCGCGAACATCCGTTCTGGCGCCTGCTGGCGAATTTTGCCAGCGCCAAAGTCGCACCGGTTTCCATTCTGCTGGCGCTGATCGCCTTCGGCGGCGGCCTGTGGTACAGCCAGAACCTGAAAATCGGCGACCTCGACCAGGGGGCCCCGGAGCTGCGTCCGGACTCGCGCTACAACAAGGACAACAACTTCATCATCAACAACTACTCGACCAGTTCCGACGTGCTGGTGGTGATGGTCAAGACCAAGTCCGAAGGTTGCTCGCGCTATGAAGCCATGGCGCCGATCGACGAGTTGATGTGGAAAATGCAGAACACCGAGGGCGTGCAGTCGGCGATTTCCCTGGTGACTGTATCCAAGCAAATGATCAAGGGCATGAACGAAGGCAACCTGAAATGGGAAACCCTGTCGCGTAACCCTGATGTGCTGAACAACTCCATTGCCCGCGCCGACGGCCTGTACAACAACAGCTGTTCCCTGGCGCCGGTGCTGGTGTTTCTCAACGATCACAAGGCCGAGACCCTGGATCGTGCGGTGCATGCGGTGCAGGAGTTCGCCAAGGAAAACAACAAGGAAGGCCTGGAGTTCATCCTCGCTGCCGGTAACGCCGGGATCGAGGCGGCCACCAACGAGGTGATCAAGAAGTCCGAGCTGACCATCCTGATCCTGGTGTACATCTGCGTGGCGGTCATGTGCATGATCACCTTCCGCTCGTGGGCGGCGACCTTGTGCATCGTGCTGCCGCTGGTGCTGACCTCGGTACTCGGTAACGCCCTGATGGCGTTCATGGGCATCGGCGTGAAAGTGGCGACCCTGCCGGTCGTGGCGCTCGGGGTGGGGATTGGCGTGGACTACGGCATCTACATCTACAGCCGCCTGGAAAGCTTCCTGCGTGCCGGCCTGCCGCTGCAAGAGGCGTACTACCAGACGCTGAAGTCCACCGGCAAGGCCGTGCTGTTCACCGGTCTGTGCCTGGCGATCGGCGTGTGCACCTGGATCTTCTCGGCCATCAAGTTCCAGGCCGACATGGGCCTGATGCTGACCTTCATGCTGCTGTGGAACATGTTCGGCGCACTGTGGCTGCTGCCGGCACTGGCGCGTTTCCTGATCAAGCCGGAGAAACTGGCGGGGCAGAAGGGCAACTCGTTGTTTGCTCACTGATCCATGCAGAAGTGAAAAAGCCGCAACCTCAGGGTTGCGGCTTTTTTTATTCGAATTTCACACCGTCCCACATGGGTTCTTTGGTCGTTATGAAAGATCGGTGCCCAATACGACATTCAACGCACTGCGCGCATCATCCAGCTGCACCAGCGTCGCATGCCGTGCGCCCAGAGCATCACGGTTCTCGATGGCGGTAAGAATCGCTTTGTGCCGCGGCAGCGCCAGTTCATGCAGGTTCGGTCGCTGGTTCGAATGCTTCAAGGCTTCGGCTATCGCCACCGAGAGCATGTTGCACAGGTTGGCCAGCAAGTCGTTGTGGGTGGCGTCGGCGATGCGGCTGTGGAAGTCCAGGTCCGGCTGCAACAGAGCCTCCGGTGTCGGCGCGGCTTCCATGCGCTGGTAGGCCTCACCGATGGACGCGATGTCCGCTTCGGTGGCGAATTGTGCGGCGAGGGCGGCAGCGGCCGGTTCGATGATGCTGCGCACACTGGTCAGCAGGTCGAAAAACTGGTTTTGGGGACTGCTTTGCATCAGCCAGTGCAGCACGTCCGGATCGAGCATGTGCCAGTCCTTGCGCGGCTTGACCACAGTCCCGACGCGCGGGCGGGAATACACCAGGCCCTTGGCAACCAATACTCGGGTGGCTTCGCGCAGCACCGGTCGGCTGACCGCATATTCTTCACACAACAGCGCTTCGGCAGGCAGTTTGTCGTCCGGCAGGAAACGTCCCGAGACGATCTGCATGCCCAGTTCCTGGACGATGCGCGAGTGCATGCTTTTGCGGTCGGAGGGTTTGCGGTAATCCATGGGGAGTGGCGCGGTCCTGTGCGAATAGGTGTCGCGCATGATAGCAGGCGCGGCACAATCTTGAGGCGGGCGTAGATCAAATGTGGGAGCGGGCTTGCTCGCGAAAGCGGTGGGTCAGACAACATATGCGTAGGCTGACACTGCGCTTTCGCGAGCAAGCCCGCTCCCACAGGGGGCGGAGGTGATCAGTGGGAGTGACGCGGCACTTCAGCCCCACGGCAACCAACCAGGAAGTCGAAGTCGCAACCCTGGTCCGCTTGCAGCACATGGTCGATGTACAGCTGACGATATCCCCCGACGATCAGGTTCTGCGGCGGTTGCAGGTCGGCCATGCGCGCGGCCAGTTCGGCGTCTGGAATATCCAGGTGTAAACGGCCGCTGGCGCAATCGAGTTCGATCCAGTCGCCTTCTTTCACTGCGGCCAGCGGTCCACCGGCAGCGGCTTCCGGGGCGACGTGGAGGACAACAGTGCCGTACGCGGTGCCGCTCATGCGCGCATCGGAAATACGCACCATGTCGGTTACACCCTGGGCCAGCAGCTTGGCTGGCAAACCCATGTTGCCCACTTCGGCCATGCCCGGATAACCCTTCGGCCCGCAGTTCTTCATCACCAGGATCGAGTTGGCATCCACGTCCAGTTCCGGGTCGTTGATCCGCGCCTTGTACATGTCGAAGTTCTCGAACACCACCGCACGTCCGCGATGCTGCATCAGTGCCGGCGTGGCGGCGGACGGCTTGAGCACGGCGCCCAGCGGTGCCAGGTTGCCGCGCAAGACACAGATGCCGCCATCGGCGCGGATCGGGTTGTCGAGGGTGCGGATCACTTCGTCCTCGCCATAAATCGGCGCGTCTTTGGTGTTCTCGCCGATGGATTTGCCGTTGACGGTCAGGGCATTCGGGTTCGGGATCAGGTTGGCTTCGCCGAGGCGACGCAGCACCGCCGGCAAGCCACCGGCGTAATAGAACTCTTCCATCAGGAAGCGTCCCGACGGTTGCAGGTCGACGATGGTCGGCATGCCGCGACCGATACGGGTCCAGTCGTCGAGGTCCAGTTCCACGCCAATGCGCCCGGCGATGGCTTTGAGGTGAATCACCGCGTTGGTCGAACCGCCGATGGCGGCGTTGACGCGAATGGCGTTTTCGAAGGCTTCCCTGGTGAGGATTTTCGACAGTTTCAGGTCTTCGCGCACCATCTCCACTGCACGCATGCCGGACATGTGCGCCAGCACATAGCGGCGCGCATCCACGGCCGGGATTGCGGCGTTGTGGGGCAGGGAGGTGCCCAGTGCTTCGGCCATGCAGGCCATGGTCGAGGCCGTGCCCATGGTGTTGCAGGTGCCGGCCGAGCGGGACATGCCGCCCTCGGCCGCGAGGAAGTCGTCGATGCTGATGGTGCCGGCCTTGACCTGTTCGCTGAGCTGCCAGACCACGGTGCCGGAGCCGATGTCCTTGCCCTTGTGCTTGCCATTGAGCATCGGCCCGCCGGTGACAACGATGGCCGGCACGTCGCAACTGGCGGCGCCCATCAGCAGTGCCGGGGTGGTTTTGTCGCAACCGGTCAGCAGCACCACGCCATCGATCGGGTTGCCGCGTATGGCTTCTTCGACATCCATGCTCGCCAGGTTACGGGTGAGCATGGCGGTAGGACGCAGGTTGGATTCGCCGTTGGAGAACACCGGGAACTCCACCGGGAAGCCGCCGGCCTCGATCACGCCGCGTTTGACGTGCTCGGCAATCTGGCGGAAATGCGCGTTGCACGGAGTCAGTTCCGACCAGGTGTTGCAGATGCCGATGATCGGCTTGCCATGGAACTGGTGGTCGGCGATGCCCTGATTCTTCATCCAGCTGCGGTACATGAAGCCGTTCTTGTCGGCCGTGCCAAACCATTGGGCGGAGCGCAGGGTGGGTTTCTTATCAGACATGATCGGTTCTCTTATTGTATGACTATATTGTTCGAGCTGAGGCGTAACATAAGCTCAAATTGCGATGTTTGGAAGTGTTGTTGAGTAAATAGTATTACTATATAGTCCGCTCAAACGGAGGGATGGCCCTGGCGAATTTTTCGCGAGAGGCGTCCCCCGAGGTTCCATAACAACAACAATCGGAGACCGATCTCATGAGCCAGGAACTGCGGCTTATCCGTCGCATCACGCTGAAACTGATTCCCTTCCTGATCCTGCTGTACCTGATCGCCTACGTGGACCGCTCCGCAGTGGGCTTCGCCAAACTGCACATGGGCGCCGACATCGGTCTGGGCGATGCGGCCTACGGACTTGGCGCCGGGCTGTTCTTCATCGGCTACTTCCTGTTGGAAATCCCCAGCAACCTGATGCTCGACCGCTTTGGCGCGAGGCGCTGGTTCGCGCGGATCATGCTCACTTGGGGCGCCATCACCATCGGCATGGCCTTCGTCCAGGGGCCGAACAGCTTCTATGTGATGCGCTTTTTGCTTGGCGCCGCCGAGGCCGGATTCTTCCCGGGCGTCCTGTACTACATCACCCAATGGTTCCCGGTGCGTCATCGTGGCAAGATCCTCGGGCTGTTCATCCTCTCGCAACCCATTGCGATGATGATCACCGGCCCCGTGTCCGGCGGCCTGTTGGGTATGGATGGCGTGCTCGGGCTGCACGGCTGGCAGTGGCTGTTCATTGTCATTGGCACCCCGGCGATCCTGCTGACCTGGCCTGTGCTGCGCTGGTTGCCGGACGGCCCGCAGCAAGTGAAGTGGATGGACCAGGCGGAAAAAGACTGGCTGAGCGGCGAGCTGAAAAAGGACCTGGACGCGTACGGCCAGACCCGACACGGCAATCCGCTGCACGCCCTCAAGGACAAGCGCGTTCTGCTGCTGGCGCTGTTCTACCTGCCGGTGACCCTGAGCATCTATGGCCTCGGCTTGTGGTTGCCGACCCTGATCAAGCAGTTCGGCGGCAGCGACCTGGTGACCGGTTTCGTTTCCGCGGTGCCGTACATCTTCGGCATCGTCGGTCTGTTGATCATTCCGCGCAGTTCCGACCGCCTGAATGACCGCTACGGCCACCTCGCCGTGCTTTACGTGCTGGGTGCGATCGGCCTGTTTCTCAGCGCCTGGCTGTCGGTGCCGGTGCTGCAGCTGGCGGCGCTGTGTCTGGTGGCGTTCGCGTTGTTCTCCTGCACGGCGGTGTTCTGGACCTTGCCGGGCCGCTTCTTTGCCGGCGCCAGTGCGGCGGCGGGGATCGCCTTGATCAACTCGGTGGGCAACCTCGGTGGCTACCTCGGTCCGTTCGTGATCGGCGCACTCAAGGAATACACCGGCAACCTGGCTTCGGGCCTGTATTTCCTGTCGGGCGTGATGGTGTTCGGGCTGGTGTTGACGGGTGTGGTGTATCGCTTGCTGGAGCGCAAGCACGTGTTGCCGGCCGATGAGTTTGCGGCGAGTGCGCGTGGGGCGTCGCGTACCTGATTTTGAGGTTCACACCGACCAAATGTGGGAGCGGGCTTGCTCCGGGCGGCGTTCCGACGAAAGCGGAGTGTCAGTCACCGGTGATGTCGGGTATGACGGCCTCTTCGCGAGCAAGCCCGCTCCCACATTGGTTCTGCGGTGATTTGAAGTTTTGTTTTACAGGAGAAAACTCATGCATTTGGTTCAATTCGAATTGAGTAACGGCGAACGCCGTGTTGGTGTGGTCGACAACGGCCTGGTCCGTGAAGTGCAGGGCGCGCGCACTGTTCGCGACCTGGCACTGGCGGCAGTCGAGGCGGGCGCGAGCCTTGAGCAACAGGTGCAGAGCCTGGGGCTGGGCTTCAGCCATGACTATGCCGAATTGCAGACGCAACAGCGCATCCTGCCGCCGCTGGACCATCCAGACCCGGCGCACATGCTGGTCAGTGGTACGGGCCTGACCCATCTGGGCAGCGCGTCGGCCCGGGACAAGATGCACCAGCAAAGCGGCGACGAAACCGCGATGACCGACACCATGCGCATATTCAAATGGGGCGTGGAGGGCGGCAAGCCGGCGGCGGATCAAGCCGGTGTGCAACCGGAATGGTTCTACAAAGGCGATGGCAGCATCGTCGTCAGGCCTGGCCAGCCGTTTCCATTGCCGCCATTTGCCGAAGATGCCGGTGAAGAACCGGAGATCGCCGGCCTGTACGTGATCGGTCACGACGGCAAGCCGTATCGCCTGGGTTTTGCCGTGGGCAACGAGTTCTCCGACCACGTCATGGAGCGCAAGAACTACCTGTACCTGGCCCATTCGAAATTGCGTAGCTGCAGTTATGGTCCGGAACTGCGGGTCGGTGAATTGCCACAGCATCTGGCGGGCACCAGCCGCATCCTGCGCAACGGCGAAGTGCTATGGCAGAACGAGTTCCTCAGTGGCGAGGCGAACATGTGCCACAGCCTCGCCAACCTGGAATTCCATCATTTCAAGTACAGCCAGTTCCTGCGCCCGGGGGATGTGCACATTCACTTCTTCGGCACCGCGACCCTGTCCTTTGCCGACGGCATTCGCACCCGACCGGGTGACGTGTTCGAGATCACCCAGGCTGAATTCGGCGCACCATTGATCAACGGCATCGCCCCGGCCCCGGCGGCTTTCGAACCCGGCACTGTCGGCACACTTTGAGGATTTGCCCATGATCGGGATTATTGGTCACAACTACATCGGCGGCCAACGCAGCGCCGCCGGCAGCATCAAGTTGCAGAGTGTCGATGCCAGCACGGGTGAGGCCTTGCCCCACGTTTTTTTTCAGGCGACACCGCAGGAGGTCGATGCGGCGGCCAACGCAGCAGCGGCCGCCTATCCGGCCTATCGCAGCCTGAGTGCGGAGCGACGGGCGCAGTTTCTCGATGCCATCGCCGATGAACTGGACGCCCTCGGTGATGATTTTGTCGCTGTCGTCTGCCGCGAAACGGCGTTGCCCGCAGGCCGGATTCAAGGCGAGCGTGGTCGTACCAGCGGGCAGATGCGCCTGTTCGCCAAAGTGCTGCGTCGCGGTGATTTCTACGGCGCGCGAATCGACCGGGCATTGCCGGAGCGTCAGCCGTTGCCGCGTCCGGACCTGCGTCAGTACCGCATCGGCCTGGGACCTGTGGCGGTGTTTGGTGCCAGCAACTTTCCGCTGGCGTTCTCCACCGCCGGCGGCGATACCGCCTCGGCGCTGGCCGCCGGGTGCCCGGTGGTGTTCAAGGCCCATAGCGGCCACATGGCCACGGCCGAACAGGTGGCGGATGCGATCATTCGCGCTGCGCAAAAAACGGGTATGCCGGCCGGTGTGTTCAACATGATCTACGGCGGCGGTGTCGGCGAGGCGCTGGTCAAGCACCCGGCCATCCGGGCCGTGGGGTTCACCGGTTCGCTCAAGGGTGGTCGAGCCCTGTGCGACATGGCCGCGGCACGTGCGCAACCGATTCCGGTGTTCGCCGAGATGTCGAGCATCAACCCGGTGATTGTCTTGCCCCAGGCATTGCAGGCGCGGGTCGACACGGTTGCCCGGGACCTCACGGCTTCGGTGGTGCAGGGTTGCGGGCAGTTCTGCACCAATCCGGGTCTGGTGATTGGCATTCGCTCGGCGTCGTTCAGTGCCTTTGTGCACCAAGTGGCCGGGCTGATGGGCGACCAACCGGCGCAAACCATGCTCAATGCCGGCACCCTGGGCAGCTACGGTCAAGGCTTGCAAAAACTGCTGGCCCATCCGGGAATTCAACACCTGGCCGGCGATCCGCAGCAGGGCAATCAGGCTCAGCCGCAGCTGTTCAAGGCCGATGCGCGCCTGCTGATCGATGGCGATGAAGTCCTGCAAGAGGAAGTGTTCGGGCCGACCACCGTGGTGGTCGAGGTCGCGGATCAGGCGCAACTGACGGCCGCCCTGAACGGCCTGCACGGCCAATTGACCGCCACCGTCATTGGTGAGCCGCAAGACCTCGAGCAGTTCGCCGGGCTGACGGGATTGCTGGAGCAGAAGGTCGGGCGAATCCTGGTCAATGGCTATCCGACTGGCGTGGAAGTCTGCGACTCGATGGTCCACGGCGGACCTTACCCGGCAACCTCCGATGCGCGCGGTACATCGGTGGGCACACTGGCCATCGATCGTTTCCTGCGCCCGGTGTGTTTCCAGAACTACCCGGACAGCTTGCTGCCGGACGCGCTGAAGAACGGCAATCCGCTACGCATCCAGCGACTGGTGGATGGGCAACCATCGCGCGACGCCCTCTAACGGCTGGCCACAATCCCTGTGGGAGCGGGCTTGCTCGCGAAGGCGGAGTGTCAGCCAACAGAGATGTTGAATGATAAACCGCCTTCGCGAGCAAGCCCGCTCCCACAGGTTTGTGTGAAACTCTGGTCGGGTGCATGCGCTATCATTGGCGCTTTCCCATTCAAAGATTGACTGCCATGACTTCCGCAACCGACACCCTGCTCAACGTCCTCGAACACTGCGATATGGTGGAGATCGACGGCTTGCACGCTTTCGAATTCTCCCTCGATGAATTCGACAACCTGCACATCGAATGCATGGATGGCCGCGTGGCCAAGCACTGGGAGTTCACGCCGGCGCAGATCCAGGTAGCGACCTTCGATCCAACCCTGCAAAGCTGGCTGATCACCGGTGATTCCGGCGAGCATCGGCTGGTGTGCATGACTGCATTCCGCGGTGACAACGATGGCGGCGAAGACGCGAATGACGATGCGTAACCTCTGGCCACTGTTGATGGCCGGCAGCATCGGCGCGATGGGTGTCCAGGCCGCATCCGCCGAGGACTATCAACTGCTGGTGGGCTCTTACACCGCCGGGCAAAGCCAGGGGATCTACCGCCTGGCGTTCGACAGCGCCACCGGGCAGATCAACGCCAGGCCCTTGCAAGTGGTCAAGAGCGAAAATCCATCGTGGTTGACCCTCTCGAAAGACCAGCGACACCTGTTCGTGGTCAACGAAAATGGCCCGGGCCAGGCTGATCCGGTCGGGCGCGTCAGCAGTTACGCGATTGATCCCAAGACCCATGCGCTAAACCTGATCAGCCAGGTGCAAAGCCTGGGCAACGAGCCGACCCATTCCAGTCTCAGCGTCGATGGCAGCCATTTGTTTGTCAGCAATTACTCGGTGGCCGAAGACCCCGGCGGCACCGTCGCGGTGGTGCCGGTGGCGGCCGATGGCCAACTCAAACCGGTGGTGCAGATGAGCAGCCACCCGGCGAGCCGAGTCAATCCAGAACGCCAGGCCTCGGCCCACGTGCATTCGACCATCCCGTCGCCGGACGGCAAATACCTGTTCTCCAACGACCTGGGCGCCGACAAGGTGTTTGCCTACCGCTTCGACCCCAAGGCCAATCCGCAGCTGCCATTGACCCCGGCCAACCCGGCATTCGTGCAACTGCCGCCCGGTAGCGGGCCGCGTCATTTACTGTTCAGCGCCGATGGCAAACATGCCTGGCTGACCATGGAAATGAGCGCTCAGGTGGCGGTGTTCGATTACCACGACGGCACGCTCGAGCAGACGCAGATGGTCGACCTGGCTGCCGGGCAACCCGTCTCGGACAAGGCGGCCGCGGCGCTGCATGCCTCGGCCGATGGTAAGTTCCTCTACGTCAGCAACCGTGGTACGGCCAATCAACTGCTGGTGTTTGCCATTGATCCGCTAACCGGGCGCCTTACCGAGCTGCAACGCCGGGCGGTAGAAGGCGATCATCCGCGGGAGTTCAGCCTCGACCCGAGCGGCAAATTCCTGTTGATCGCCAACCAGAAGAGCAACCAGATTGTCGTCGTCGAACGCGACGCCAAGAGCGGTCTGTTGGGTAAAACCGTGCAAAAACTGCCGATGGACGCCCCGAGCGACCTGAAGTTTCTGCCGCGTCAATAAGCCGCAGGCCCCGGTTGATGGGGCCTGCCTGCTTTTATCAATGACGCTGATATCTGGTACTGCTACAAAGCATTTCAAGGCATGAACCCTCGAGGGTTAAGTTTGCTTCACGGCCCCACCGGGCAAGCAAGCCAACTGAATCCGAGGAATACCGCCATGAACTTCAACATCTTCTCTGTCATCGCCGCTTCCGCCATTTCTGCCACCGTTGCGCTGCCAGCCAGTGCCAACGTTGAAATCAGCGACAAAAAAGCCCACACCCAGAGCTACACCCAGAAATACCTGCAACAGAGCGCCAACTTCTACGCCGCGCTGGATCACAAGACCCAAGCCTGAATTTCCCCCCCTGCCTTTATGCAGGAGCGAAGTCACTGATGATCGAAGACCTCGGCGTTAAAGCCAGAGTGTCGAAAACGATCAGAGTGATGTCGCTCCTGCATAACGCATTTGCGACAGCATCAGTTTGCTATCAATGTTGCGCTTGATATCACATTGCCATCCGTTTAAATTGACGCTGATTTTTTGACTCCCCCTCACGGTAAGGATCGGCAGCATGGTGACGCGTCTGGCATTGGTTCTTCTGTTTCTCTATTCCACCCCTATTTTGTCGGCATCCGACGCTGTTTCTGGTGAACCGGATGCTGCGCGCGAGCGCTTGATGAGTTTTATTGAAGACTGAAATAGTCTGGCTTGATGATCAACGAAGCTGATGATCACTATGGATAACCCTGAGTGGTTAGCTTGGCTTTTTTGATCGATTCTGTGGGCATTGAAACATGCCTGCGGAGAACATCATGGCCAGCGCAATTCTCACTTCTGCCAAACACGGCGCTTATGTAGCGATCGGCCTGTACCTTGCCATGGTGCTGTTGGTCAGCCTGTCAGCCCAGTCACAATCCAGCTTCGAAGCGCCGATCCAGGTCGCTCATCCCGGCATCCAGTTTGACCATCGCGCGCAAAACGCCAGCGTTGATCAGGCTGAACTCGCAGGAGTCGCCGGCGCATGAAAGGGCACAGACTTTGGGTCATCGCCTTCCTGGCGTTCATGACCAACGGATCCTCCCTGCTGGGGATCGGACAGGGCTCGGCGGGCTCGGTGGCGCGCGCCATCGAAGCCAATCACAACATTGCCCGCAATATCGAAAACGCCAACGCGCAGGGCATGCTGGCCGGCAATCCGCCGATCAGGAATGAAGGCGTGGTTTTCGGGCCGTTCCAGGTCGATTGCTCGGCGATCGGGATGTGTGGGGTGTTGGCTTGAACCCTGCTGGTCACTGAATCTTTTGTGGCGAGGGAGCTTGCCTGTGGCGAAGGGGCTTGCCCCCGTTCGGTCGCGAAGCGGCCGTAAATCCGGATGACCAGAAAAAGCTTGGGGCTGCTTCGCAGCCCAACGGGGGCAAGCCCCCTCGCCACAGTGGCTGCGTTTACTTTTTCATCACACCGGTAAACAACTCCGACTCCAGAAACCGCTGCAACCAGTCCTGCAACCGCCGATACGGCGCCTGCGCAAACCATTCACGGTCGACGTGGGCGAACTGCCGCACGAAGGGCATCAGCGCCACGTCGGCCAGGCTTGGATGCTCGGCCAGCAAATAGTCGCGCCCCTCCAGCAACGCCTCCAGCCTTTGCAAAAACACCTCGCCCTCGGCGCGATACGCCTCCATCGGCTGCTCGGGATAACGCTCGGCGTACTTGTAGCGATTCAAGTGCACCTTGAACACCTGATCGTTCTGTTCGATCAGTGGGGCGATCTGCGCCGCTGCGTCAGGATCATCCTTGAGCAACCAGTCTTGCGGATCGTTCTGTGCCAGCGCCCAGCGCATGATGTCGAGGCTTTCGTCGATCACCCGGCCATCGGCGCTCAGCACCGGCACCGTGCCTTTGCCGGACAGCGCGAGCATCTCGGCGGGCTTGGCCTTCAGGCTGACTTCGACGATGTCCACGGCCACTGCCGAATAACGCAGGGCCATGCGTGCGCGCATGGCGTAGGGGCAGCGGCGGAAGGAATACAGCGTGTTCATTTCACCTCCAGGGTGCTCAGGCCGTTGCCCTGGCGGCGGACCTGGATCTGCACTGGAATCCGTTCATGCATTTCCTGTACGTGGGAAATCACCGCGACCTTGCGGCCCTGGGCCTGCAAGCCGTCGAGGGCGTCCATGGCCAGTTGCAGGGATTCCGGATCGAGGCTGCCAAAGCCTTCGTCGATGAACAACGACTCGATTTTCAGCGTGCTCGATGCCATCGACGCCAGGCCGAGGGCCAGGGCCAGCGATACCAGGAAGGTCTCGCCACCGGACAGCGAATGCACCGAACGCAGTTCGTCACCCATTTCGGTGTCCATCACCAGCAACCCGAGCATGCTGCCGCCGCGCTTGAGGCGATAACGCCGCACCAGTTGGCGCAATTGCACGTTGGCGTGATGCACCAGCAGGTCGAGGTTGTAGGCCTGGGCGATCTTGCGGAAGGTGTCGCCGGTGGCGGATCCGATCAACGCATTCAGGCGTGCCCAGCGTTGATATTCGTTGTAGGCGTCGGCAATCTGTTGGGCCAGGGCCTGATTGGCGTTCTGCCGGCGCTGGTCCTCGACCTGCTCGGCGCGCAGTTCGGCGCAGTGCTGCTCGCTGACGGCGAACTGATGTTGCAGGTCGGTGAGGGCAGTGGCGAGTTGTTCGGCATCGAGGTGGCCGTTGTGCTGGGCTTGATGGTCGAGCAAGCGCTGATCACGCTCCTGCAGCAGCACCTTGGCCTGTTCGATGGCTTTTTCGTTGTGTTGCAAGCGTTGGCGCAGTTCGCTGACTTGCATGTCTTCGACCCGCAGCAGATCTTCGAGGCCACCGTCATCCAGCTCAGGATGTCGGCCGCGCCAGTCGGCGATCTTGTCGGTGAGATCGCGATCTTCGTTTTCCAGCGCTTGCAAACGCTCCTGCTGCGCCTTGAGTTCGGCGGCGATCTGCACCCGTTGCGTACGTACCTGCTGCAGCTCCTGCGCCGTTGTTGCCTGGGTACTGCGTGCTTGCTCTACGGCGTTTTCCAGCCCTTGCTGCCACTGCTCGGCGCTGCTGTGCTCGCCCAGCAGTTGTGTAAGTCGGTGCTGGCAAGCCGTTTGCTGTTCGGCCAGTGCACTGAATTGCTGCTCGGCGATTTGCTGCTGTTGCACGCGGGTTTGCTGGCGATCCTGTTCTTTCTCAAGCGTCTGTTGGCGTTGTTGCTGCTCGGCAAGTTCTTCCTTTTGCTGATCGAGCTGTGTGAGGCGCTCGGCGATCTGCCGATCCAGCTGCATGAACGTCGCAGCAGGCTCCACCCGTAGCGCTTCGAGGGTTTCGGCTGGCAGAAGACTGCCGAATGCGGCGAGTTCCTCGTCGAGCCGTTGACGGTCGCTGCCCAGTTCGCGCTGCTGGTTGCTCAGGTGCTGGGCCGCTTGCTGATGCGCGGTTTCGGCATGGCGCAATTGCTGGGTCAGGCGCGCGGCGTCCTGCTGCAGGGTGAGCAGGGCGCGCTGACGTTGTTCGTCCTGAGTGATGCTCTGGTTCAACTGATCGTTTTGCCGGGTCAGCCAGGCGTCGCGCTTTTCGGCGTCCTGGTCCAGAAGCTGTGCGGCCAGTGGGTGAGCGTCGAGGCTCGGAGCCAAGGCTTGTTGTTGGGCGTCCAGTTGCTCTTGTTGTTGCAGCAGCTCCTTTTGTTGAGCGATGACGCCCACCACCTCGGCGCGCAATTCGGTGAGCTTTTCCTTGAGCTGGTCGACCGCTTGCTGCGCCCGGGCCTGTTCGTTTTCGTCGTGGCGACCGAGGCTCTGCAGCAGCGCTTCGGGCTGATGGTAAGGATGCTCGTGACTGCCGCAGACCGGGCACGGCTGGTCGTCCTGCAACTGCGTGCGCAACTCTTCGACACTCGCACTGCGGGCCAGACGTTGGCGTTCCAGCAGTTCACGGGTGACGTTGAAGGTTTGTTCGGCGACCGTTAGTTCGGCTTTGGTTTTCACCCCGTCCTGAGTCAGGCGCTCACGTTCCTGTTGCGCGGCGAGCTGACGCTGTTGCAGTTCGGCACTGCGCTTGTCCAGTTCCTGCTGGCTGGCCCACAACCGCGTCAGGTCTTCGATGGCGCGCAGCTGTTTACGGTTGTCCTGCAACAGGTTGCCGAGGATGCCGATCTGCTCGGCCACGGCGTCCGGCTCCGCGCCGGCCTCCTTGAACAGCACTTCAAGTTGCTGCTTTTGCAAGGCGAGTTCTTCGCCGCAGCGGGTGGCGGTTTGTTCGAGGGTGGTCAGCTCGGCCTGACCTTTATTCAAGCGGTTGCCGATCAACATCAACTGTTGCAGGCGATCCCGATAGGCATTCCACGCGTCGCTGAGCGGTGCCAGATGGGCGCTTTGTTCAAGCTCGGTGGCGATACGCTGCAAACGTTCGGCAACCTGGTTCTGCTTTTCCAGCAAGGCTTGAATGGCGCTTTGACCCTGGATGCAGGCTTGTTCTGCGGTGTACTTCGCCTCGGCGCTGAGGGCGGTGTCCCTGGCCAGGCGGGCGAGGGTGCTTTGTTCCTCGAAGGCCTGACGCAGTAGCGGAGCGCTGTCGGTTTGTCGTTGCTGGGCTTCGCTCAGGGCGATTTGTGTGGCCGAGAGGTTTTGCTCCAGCACCGCCTGGCGTTCAGTCAGCTCGTGCTGCTGCCGGGTATGGGCAGCAACCTGTGCGGCCAGTGGCGTCAGCAGTGCATCGAGTTCGGTTTTGCGGGCGAACTGGTGCCGTTGCGGGCCGAGTTGTTCCAGCCGTGTCAGCTTCAAGCGTTCGCCGGCCAATCCTTCCCACTGCTGTTGGGCACCGTGAAGTTGCTCGGTCGCGGCGAGTTGAGCGTCCTGCAACTGACGCAAATCCTTGAGCCAGGTGTGCTGCTGCTCAAGCTGTTTGAGTTGTGCCTGCTGCAATTTCAGCTGTTGCTGCGCGGCATTGAAGCGCTCATCCAGTTCCGCACGGGCCTGCGGCGCCAGCGGCGTCACTCCGCTGGCCTGATCCTGCAGCAGCTTGTGAACCTCGCGAGCCTCCTTGGTCTTGTCGAAGGCGCGACGACCGAGGCGGGTGTAAAGCGCCGTGTCGGTGAGTTTCTCCAGCAGTTCGCTGCGGTCGTTGTCGTCGGCCTTGAGGAAGGCGCTGAACTCGCTTTGCGCCAGCAGCACGGCACGGGTGAACTGTTCAAAGTTCAGCCCCAGCGCGGCTTCGAGCTGAGCCTTGTATTCGCCTTTCTGGCTGGCCAGCAACTGGTCCTGATCGATGTCACGCAAGCTCTGGCGGCTGGCCTGCAGTTTGCCGGCGGCCTTGTCCCGGGCGCGATTGGCTTCCCAGCGGGCGCGGTAACGGCGGCCGTCGACTCCGACGAAATCCACTTCCGCATAGCCTTCACCGGTGCCGCGACGTAGCAGGGTGCGCGGGTCGCCGGTGCCGATTTCGCCGTCGGCGTCCGGCACTTTCGCGTCGCGGCCGGTGTTGTTCAGACGTGGTACGGCGCCAAACAGCGCCAGGCACAAAGCATCGAGCAACGTACTTTTACCGGCGCCGGTGGGGCCGGTGATGGCGAACAGCCCGGCACTGGCCAGGGGTTCGGCGGTGAAGTCGATTTCAAACGGCCCGGCCAGGGAGGCGAGGTTTTTCAGGCGGATCGCGAGAATTTTCATGGCTGTTCGCTCTCCATCTGCACGTCTTGCAACAGCTCGGCAAAGTCCTTGAGGGTCTGCTCGTCGACCTCGCTGCCGTAGTTGTCCTGCCAGGCGCGGCTGAACAGCTCCTGGGGCGTGAGCTGGTCCAGTTCGATCAGCGTGCTGCCTTCATCGGCACCGTCACGGCCGCCATTGCCGGCGTACTCGGCGGCAATGCGCACCAGGCGCACGGCCTTGCCTTGCAGGGCGGTTTCCACTTGATTGCGCAGGTCGGGCTGCGGTTCATCGAGGCGCACCCGCACCTCCAGCCAGGGTTGGCGCTGGATGTCGGCCAACAGGTCGATGTCCGGCAGGTCCGCCAGCTGCAGCAGGATCTCGCTCAAGGGTGCCGGGCCGATGCGTTGCAGGTTGACCGCGCGGGGAATCAGTTTCGGCTCGACGCTCACCAGGGTTTCGCCGTCGAGCTTGATGTCGAGAATCTGGTGCTGATAGCTGATCTCGGAGAACGACAGCGGAATCGGCGAGCCGCTGTAGCGGATGCGCTCCTCGCCGTTGACCTTCTGCGGTTTGTGCAGGTGACCGAGGGCAACGTAGCTGATGCTCGGCCCGAACAGGCTGGCGGGCAGGGCTTCGGCGTTGCCGATGATCAGGCTGCGCTCGGAGTCTTCCGACACCGAGCCGCCCGCCATGTGCGCGTGGCTGATGGCGATCAGTGCCTGGCCTGGCGTGCGCTTGGCGTTGGCCGCTTCGATCAGCCATTCGTGAACCTGACCGATCCCGCGCAGATAGTTGTCGCCCAAATGCGCGCCGGTGACTTCCGCCGGGCGCAGGAACGGCAACGCCAGGCACCAGCCGGCGATCGCACCACTGGCGTCAGGCAACGGCAGCAACAGGCGCTCGGCATCCAGCTGCCCGTCGTCCAGCCACAGCACACGGCCGAGCGCGTGGGTGCGCAAGCGGCGCATCAATGGCGCGGGCAGTTCGATCCGCGAGCCGGAATCATGGTTGCCGGCAATCATCACGATGGTCAGCGACGGCTGCTGCTCGTGGGCGCTGACGATGAAGTCGTAGAGCCGCTCCTGGGCTTTGACCGGCGGATTGACCGTGTCGAAGATATCGCCGGCGATCAACAGCACATCCGGCTGATCCAGTTTCAGCTGGCGCAACAGCCAGTCAAGAAAACAGCCATGTTCGAAATCGCGATCCTGGCCGTGCAGGTTTTGCCCCAGGTGCCAGTCGGAGGTGTGAAACAAGCGCAAGGCGGACTCCGGTACAGAAATAGGTGATGGCCGCGTGAAGAATGAAGGCGGCGAAAGGGGGGGAGAGTTTACTGGTAAAAGCGCTTGACGGGATCAACCAAATGCTTGAGTAGAAAGTCTTTTCAGGCATGTTCGAACTGGCGAGGTGGCGATGGTATCGCCGTGTTGTGGTTGTTGGCTTCAGGCAACCTGTTATTTCTGACAGTAGAGGCAGCATTAACACTCATGCTATAGAAGTGCGCATGAACAATACCTTTTTGGATCGTGCCACACCCGCGCTGAGGGTCATTGACCCTCGTGGTGCTGTTTGTCGTGAAATTGCCTTCTGCCGCTCGCAAGCCGATCAGGTACCGGAACGACGAATTACGCGCTTTGGTTACGATTTGATGGGGCGAGAAATTACCAGTTGGGATCCCAGGCTATGGGCAAAAGTTGAGTCGGGGAATACACTCGCGGCCAATCTAATTCGAGTGCGGAGTTTGTCCGGCGCCGAGTTGCTTACAGATAGTGTTGATGCAGGTTGGCGTGTGACATTGTTTGGGGTCGCTGGCATGGAGTGCCATCTTTGGGATAGTCGCAAGAGTGAGTTTCAGTACTCCTACGATTCTTTACTTCGGCTGATTGCGGTGCAGGCGTCCGCAAAAGATGAACAAGAAAAAATAGTTGAGCGGTTTTGTTATGGGGATACCAGGGAGGACACCATATTTCGCAATCAGGGTGGTCGCCTTGTTCGCCATGATGATGAGGCGGGTACGTTGCGTTTCACCCGATACTCACTGGATGGCCACCTGTTGGAAGAATCCAGGCAGTTTATGGCGAACCTGGATATTTCCGATTGGCCGTCCGATTTGTCTTCGCGTGACAAGTTGTTGGTGGATGAATGTTTTATCTCAGTGTTTCGTTATTTTGCGTCGGGCGAAATGCGTGCTGAAGTTGATGCATTGGGCAATACGAAAGAATTCACTTATACACGTGCTGGAGAGCTGCGAAATGTAAAGCTTCAAGCGTCTGGCAGTGATAAGTCATGCACTTTAGTCAGCGATATAAACTATAGCGCCCAAGGACAGATTGAGAGTGAGCACTTAGGGTGTGGTGCAAATGTCGTCGCTGAATATGATCCTGAAATCAATCGGCTGAGTCGGCTTGTCGTCAGATACGGTCTCTCGAAGGTTTTGCAAGATCAACGATATGTCTATGATCCGGTTGGTAATGTCTTGCATGTTGAAAACGTTGCTCAGTCGGTAAATTTTTATAAAAACCAAAAAGTAGAGCCGGTTAGCATTTATCGATACGACAGTCTCTATCAACTTATTGAAGCAACGGGCCGTGAAGTAGGTTTTCCAATATTTGGGCCTCAATTGCCGGCGTGGCAAAAAGTGCCTATTGATCCGAATTGTTTACGCAGTTACACACAGAGTTTCGAATATGACCGTTCGGGAAATCAGCGAGTTCGATTTCACAGTAATTCGCCAACAATCAGGATGGCGGTTTCCGAGTTTGGCAATCGGAGTTTGGGTCAAAACGAGGATGGTTCACTGCCGACTGAGCGGGAAATCGCCGATGGGTTTGACGCAAACGGGAACCAGCATGAGCTTTCTCGTGGCCAACGAATGTCGTGGAATCTTCGTAATCAACTGCACAAGGTCACTATGGTCAAGCGCAAGAGTGGTAGTGATGACGAAGAACGATATTTTTACGATGGTACGGGACGACGTGTGAGAAAGGTGCACCTGACACAGGTTGGAAGTCGGACACTGTTGGCTCAGGTGTTTTATCTTCCTGGCCTCGAAATCCATCGGTGTGAAAGTCGCGAACATCATGTGGTGGATATCGACCTGGGAAGGTGTCGTGCCCGGATAATGCAGCGGGCGCAAGATCCCGCAGTTCGAGTCACTAATGATCAAATAACCTATGGCTTGAAAGATCACCTTGGGTCAAATACTCTCGAGCTTGACGGGGGCGGCGGGCTGAGCAGTCAGGAAAGTTACTATCCGTTTGGTGGGACTGCATGGCATAGCAGCAGGAGTGAGGAAGCATCAAAGTGCAAAGTAATTCGGTATTCAGGCAAGGAACGTGATGCTACAGGGCTTTATTATTATGGTTTCAGATATTACGCCACCTGGTTGTGTCGCTGGATAAGTCCGGATCCTGCCGGTACGGTGTATGGTCAGAATCTCTATGCGATGGTCGAGAATCGACCCACGTCACTCACTGACATCGATGGTTTGAAGCCGGGCTTTCCGGATGCTGTGAGCCAATCTTTCCAACATCCGAATCTGAAGGCGAGGTTTGACCAGTTGGGCCAAAAAAGTCAAGCGGCGCAGCGCCTCATACAGGAAAAATTTGAGCGGCCGGACGTTCATCCTGAGTCTCGTTTAATCAGATCTACATACTTCCATGATGAGGGCGGTCATCGCTATGAAAGTTGGTTTGTGAATGAATTTCGCGAAGATATCTGGGTTTTCAAAGAAAACTATATAACCAAGCCTCCGCGTAGTGACAAGATGGACGTTGGCGGTGTACTTGGGTTTTATGCTAGCGATGTTGCGCGGTATCAGTATGAGGTTGTCGCTAATCAGCTTGGTTTTTTTGGTAGGTTACCCTCGATTATAAAAAGAGAAAATGTTCTGAATTTTACAGCGCTCACCAATACGGAAAGCAGTGCAAATGAAATGGACGATTTAAGTACGGATTTTTTCACTAAAACACCGAACGGAAAAAGTACAAGGCGAATAATCGAAGATTTCGACCTGGAAGCCGTCAGTGTGGAAAAAATCAAAAATTCAGGTGGGGAAATTGATTTTCTGATTCATGTGCGGCCTAAAAATATTCAGCGAGCGGAACCGCAAGCATTCACGGCGGGTCCGCAAGGGGGCTCGCCAGATCGCGATGACGTAGCGGCAAGATCAGAGTTCTTCGGATCAGAGCCGTTAAAAGGCTCTGTCCGCAGAGGATCTATAGATATGGACCGGTTCAATCGTTACTGGTGATCCTGCCCCCAAGTTTCCTTACTTCGGATAAAGCGGCGGCAACCCACTGTCGCCAACCACATCCTGCACCCGTTCGGCCATCGGGATCGCCTTGATCGCCCGCCACAACTCGTCACCTTGCCAGTACTGGCCGGTTTCGCTGTAGAGCGCGCCGTTCAGGCCGTCGAGGGCGTTGGACAGTGGCACGAAGCGGGCGGCCATGTCGGCCAGGGTTTCCGGTTGTTGCCGGGCCCAGGCGTCGAGGGCCTGGCGGGTGGCGTGGGAATCGTTGGCCAGGCAGGCGCGCTTGAGGTCGTCGAGTACGGTGCGCGGGCTCGGGCCGGTCTGGGCGACGCGCGCCACCGCCGGTTGCCAACGGCCACGCCACCAGAGGCCGAAGCCGAGCAGGGTGGTGCAGGCCAGGAACAGGGTGCTGAGCTTCCAGCGCCACAGGGCTTCGCTGTCGGCGCTGGCTTCGACCGCAGACGCACCGGCCGGGGTATCGACCACCAGGCTCGGATTGGCCGCCACGTGCAGCGTGCGGGCAGGCAGGCTGCTGTGTTCCAGGTGGTCTTCGAAGGTGTTCCACCAGACCACGTCGACGGTGGGCAGTTCGATGGCGCCGGTGCGTGTCGGTACCAGGGCCTCGCGGTCTTCACGGCTGCCGACCAGGCCACGTTCGCTGTTCTGGTTGCCGAGCACCGGTTGATCCGGGTAGCGGCGCAGCCCGCCGACGTCGGTGCCGGGCAGCGGTGGCAGTTGGGTGCTGGACAAGCCTTCGGCCGTCACCGTCAGGCTGCGGGTCAGTGAATCGCCGACCTGGGCGTGGTCCGGCTCCGGGTTCCAGCTTTCGCTCAGGGTCAGGCTGCGCGCTGGCAGCCAGGGGGCATCGGCCGGCCAGGTGATGGGTTTGGCCTTGACCGTCAACAGCAGTTCGGCCGAGGTGACGCGCATCAGTTTGCCGGATTTCGGCCCCTGGGCGGTGCTGTCCTGTACCGGTTGCGCGTCGACCAGCGCCGCGTTGAAGACCTGTGCCGGAATGATCAGTTCGCCACTGTGTTGCGGGTAGATCGCGTAGCGCATTTCGATCACACCGTGGCGCAGGCCATCGATGTCTTTTTCGTAGGTGCGGGATTCGCCCAATTGTTCGATGCGTGCGTCAGGTATCTGCAAGGGTGGCAGGCTGCTGTCGTCGTACAGCGACACCGAGTGGTAGATGCGCAGGGTCAGGACTGCCTGGGCCTGAACGTACACGCTGGTTTGATCGAGGCTGGCATCGATGAACACCGGGGCGCGTTTGTTCGGGTTGTCCGGTGTTTCACTCTCGACCACTTGCAGGGTGATCGGCTGGCTCTGTAGTTCGCCCAGTTGCAGGGGCGGAATCACGACGCTGCCGTTTTGCCGGGGCAGGAGGGTGATGATCCAGCGCGTGGCGGCCTGGTTTTCCCCGCTGAGGGTGTTCAACTGGTTGACCTGGCGGGTGCCGCGCACCTCGAACAACGGCTCCAGCGGTGTCAGGTCGGGTTTGCCGAACTGGGTCACGTCGGTGGATTCCAGGGTCAGCTCGACCGTCTCGCCTGAGCTCAGGCGACTGCGGTCCACACTGGCGGCCAGCTCTGCAGCCTGTGCCTGGACAAAGCAGAACAACAGGCCGTGCATCAGCGCGAGCAATAAAACGGTGAAGCGGGTCATCGAGTTTTTTCCTGATCCTGATGTTGTTGCTGTTCGTACCAGAATTTTCGCCGCAGCAGCTCGCCGGGGTCATCCGGGATCTGTCGCAACCACTGCTCCAGTGCCTGACGCTGTTCACCTTCGATACTGTCGGTGGCAGGGCGCAAGGGCGGCGTGGTGTGCTGTTCGTCACCCAGCTCGCTGCCGGGCACTTCATTGGCCCCCGGTCTGGGTGGCGACACCGGTGGTTGCTTGGTGTTGGAGTCGGCCGGCGGTTCTTGCGCCTGCGGCTCGCCGTTGTCCGAAGACTGCGATGAGACGCCCGGAGGAGTCTGTTGTTGCATGGCCTGGGGTTCGTCGCTGGCGGAGGGGTCCGGTTCCGGGGCGGGCGGGCTGTTTTTCTGCTTGAGCAGCTCTTCCACCAGCGCTTTGTTGGTCAGCGCCGGGCGCAAGTCCGGTTGACGTTCCAGAGCCTGTTCGTACGCGTCCAGGGCCGCCTCCAGCTCACCGCTTTTGGCCAGGGCATTGCCTCGATTGTAGTGGGCGTGGGCATTGTTGCCTTCTGCGAACCGCTCTGCGGCGCGGGCATAGTCTGCGGCTTCATAGAGCGCCACGCCTTGCCACTGGTGGTCTTCGAAGCGCCGGGCGGCTTCGGCCGGGCGCTTTTGCTTGAGCAGGTGCACGCCTTGTTGGTCGGGACGCAACCACAGGTCGACGAGGTCGAAGGCGTAGCTCGGTTGAGGCAGCGCCAATAGCAGCGGCAGGCACAGCAGCCAGCCGCGACGCCCCGCGCAGGCCGCCAGCAACAGGAGCGGCAGCAACAGCCAGTAACCTTGATCGGCCCAGGTGTCCAGGCGCAGGGTCTGACCGTCGTTGCGCAGGTGGCGCGGGCCGTCGAACAGGCCGAGGGCATGCAGGTCACTGTCGTCCAGGCGTGCCTGGCGAAAGCGTCCATCCAGGTCGTTGGCAAAAGCTTTCAAGCCGGGCTCGTCCAGTCGCGGCACGAGAATGGCCCCTTGTTCATCCTTGAGGAAACTGCCGTCCTCCTGGGTGATGGGCGAGCCTTCGGCCGTACCGATGCCAAGCATCAGAAATTGAGTCGATTTGCCGTTGAGCGCATGACGGATGCCCAGCCGTTCCTGTTCGGTCAAGGACGAACCGATCAGCAGGATCCGGCCGTCGCCCAGCGCCGCTTGTTCGAGCAGCGCCAGGGCCTTGAGCACCGCCAGATCGGCGCGATGCCCGGTCTCTGGCATCAACGACGGTTTCAGTGCGTCCAGCAGATTGCGGCTGGTGGACAGATCATCCGACAGCGGTACCAGCGTGTGGGCGCTGCCGGCGTAGACGACGATGGCAGTTTGCGCGTCGCTGCGAATCTGCAGTAGATCGAACAACTTGCGTCGCGCCTGTTCGAGGCGGTTGGGCATGACGTCGGTGGCGAGCATTTCCGGGGTCAGTTCGAGCACCACCACCAGCGGGTCGGCGGGCTTTTGACTGGTCTGCTCGACACGCTGCCAGCCCGGACCGAGCAGGGCGAGCAGGGTCAACAGCCACGCGAGACCGAGGGCGATCCAGGGCAGTTTACTGTCACGGCCACTGCCGCCACTGAGCAGTGCGGCGTGAAAGGCCGGTGGCAGAATCATTTGCCAGCGCCCGGCGCGCTTCTTGCGGTGCCAGAGTTGCCAGAGCAACCAGCCAAGCACCGGCAGCAACAGCAGCCACCAGGGGCGGAACCAGTACGGCCACAGCGCACTCATCGACGCCTCCGCAGGCGCAGGCGTTTGAGACGCTGGCGCCAGTCAGGCAGCAATTGGGTTTGCAAGAACAGATCCTTGGTGAACAGGCGTTGCAAGGGGTTGTCCGGCCAGAGTACGGGGGCCACCAGCAGCATGCTCAACCACAGCGCCAGGGCCAGTGGCCAGTGGTACAGCGCTTGAGTCGGGCGGGCCTGGGTGGGTTGCTGGGCCACGGGCTCCAGTTGATCCAGGGTGTCCTTGATCGCCTGCAGCTCTTTGCCGTCGCGAGCACGGAAATACTGGCCACCCGTGACTTCGGCGATGGCCTTGAGGGACGGTTCGTCGAGGTCCAGGCTCGGATTGACGCCGAGAAAGCCGACCGTGCCGCTTTGCTCCGGATCGGCGCCGATGCCGATCGGGTAGATTTTCACGCCTTCCTTGGCGGCGAGTCGTGCAGCGGTGAGTGGGTCGATTTCACCGCCATTGTTGGCGCCATCGGTCACCAGGATCAGCACGCGGCTGGTTGCCGGACGCAAACGCAGGCGCTTGAGGGCCAGACCGATGGCATCGCCGATGGCGGTGTTTTTGCCGGCGATGCCGATGCGCGCCTCATCGAGCCAGACGCGCACGGTGTGGCGGTCGAAGGTCAGCGGTGCCTGCAGGTAGGCCTGGCTGCCGAACAGGATCAGCCCGACCCGGTCACCTTCGCGGCTTTCAAGAAAGTCGCCGAGCAGATGCTGGACCAGTGACAGGCGACTGATGTCTTCGTCCTGCCATTGCATGTCAGGGAAATCCATGGACCCGGAAACGTCCACGGCCACCAGCAGGTCACGGCCGCTGGCGGCAATCGGCAAGGGCTCGCCGAGCCACTGCGGGCGAGCCGCCGCGACCAGCAGTAACAGCCACAGCAGGATGAACGGTGCCTGCTGGCGCCAGGCTGGCAGGTTGGCCCGGGCGCGTCGCCCGGCGAGGCCTTCCAGGTCGCTGAGGAAGCTGACCTTGAGTGCCGGTTCACCACTGTCGGCCATCGGCAATAGGATGCGCATCAGCCACGGCAGCGGCGCAAGGGCAAAAATCCACGGCCAGGCGAATTCAAACATGTTTGCGAATCCACGTATCGACGGCTTGGGTCAGGCCGGCAATGGCCTTGTCGTCGAGTTTGCATTCGGGTTTGTAGGCGCCTTCCACGAGCACCATCCAACGGGTCAGGCCGGCCGCCGGGCAGCGATTGTCGAGGAACGCCAGCCATTTGCGGCCGTTGAGGGTGTGGCTCTGGCTGTAGGGATAGTGGTTGCGGCACAGACGCTTGAGCAGGCCGTTGAGTTGCTGCAGCCAGGCACCTGCCGGCGCACCGTCGTAAGGCTTGGGCATCAGTGCCAGTTCCGCCAAGGCCGCAAGGCGTACCGGGTCGAGCGGCTGTTCGGCACGGACCACGGGGCGTTTTTGCGGAATGAAGCGACGCAGCTTCCACAGGCCCAGGCCGATCAGCGGCACCACGAGCAGCAGCAGCCACCAACCCGGTGCCGGAGGCCAGAATTCCACCGGTGGCGGGGATATCAGCGGTTGCAGTTGATCAAGGCTGCTCATCGGCCTTTCCCCGGTTTCTGTGGGTTCAGGTACTCGCGCAGTTGCTCGACCATCTCGCTCTGAGTGCTTAACGGCATCATCAGCACCCGCAGTTTCTGCGCGAGCAGTTCCCAGCGGGCGATTCGTGCTTCGGCCTGGGCCCGGTAAGTCTGGCGCAGGTCGAAATTCAGCGTGTCGAGTTCCAGTTGCGCGCCGCGTTCGGCGAAACGTAACAGGCCGGCGGCGGGCAGGGCATGGTCCAGCGGATCGGACAACGGCAGCAACAACAGGTCGCAGTGGCGCGATAACAGGCTCAGTTGCTGCTCGGCGCTGTCCGAAAGGGCGCGTTCGTCGCAGATCACGATCACCAGGCTGCCAGGGCGCGACACTTCCCGGGCGCGGCGCAGGGCAATGCCAAAGGCGTCGCGGTCCGGCTCGCTTTCGCTGTTGAGCGACTGATTGACCCGCACCAGCCGGTTGAGCAACTGCAGCAAGCTTTGCTTGCTGCGCCGAGGCTTGATTTCGTAGTGCTCGTTGTCGCCATACACCAGCCCGCCGACCCGGTCGTTGTGCCCCAGGGCGGCCCAGCCGATCAGGCTCGCGGCCTGGGCGGCGAGCACCGACTTGAACATCAGGCCCGAGCCGAAAAACAGCCGGCGGCTTTGTTCGACCATGATGAAGATCGGTCGCTCACGTTCTTCGTGGAACAGCTTGGTGTGGGGTTCCTGAGTACGGGCAGTCACGCGCCAGTCAATGGTGCGCACATCGTCGCCGGCCTGATAGACCCGCACCTGATCGAAGTCGACGCCACGTCCGCGCAGTTTGGAGTGGTGCAGGCCGATCAGCGGGCTGCGCTGGCTCGGCGTGGAAAACAATTGCACTTCACGCACGCGATGGCGCATCTCGATCAGGTCGGCGAGGCTGACACGGATGCCCGGCTCGGGCGGCAGGCTGGCGTTCATCGGGGTCAAGCGACGGCTACGACGTCGAGAATCCGCTGGACCACCCGGTCCTGATCGATGCCAGCGGCTTCGGCTTCAAAGGAAAGAATGATGCGATGGCGCAACACGTCGAACAGCACGGCCTGGATGTCTTCCGGGCTGACGAAGTCGCGGCCGGCCAGCCAGGCGTGGGCGCGGGCGCAGCGGTCCAGGGCAATCGAACCGCGAGGGCTGGCGCCATAGGCGATCCATTCGGCCATCTCCGGGTCGAACTTGGCCGGGATGCGGGTGGCCATGACCAGCTGCACCAGGTATTCCTCCACGGCATCGGCCATGTACAAACCGAGGATTTCCTTGCGCGCGGCAAAAATGGCCTGCTGGCTGACCCGGCGTTCGGGCTTGGTTTCGCCATTGAGGGCCTCGCCACGGGCCTGTTGCAGAATCTTGCGTTCAACCGTTGCGTCCGGGAAGCCGATTTTCACGTGCATCAGGAAGCGGTCGAGCTGGGCTTCAGGCAGGGGGTAGGTGCCTTCCTGCTCGATCGGGTTCTGCGTGGCCATCACCAGAAACAGGGGCGACAGCTCGTAGGTGCTGCGCCCGACACTGACCTGGCGCTCGGCCATGGCTTCGAGCAGCGCCGACTGGACCTTGGCCGGGGCGCGGTTGATTTCGTCCGCCAGAACCAGGTTGTGGAAGATCGGGCCTTGCTGGAACACGAAACTTCCGGTTTCCGGGCGGTAGATTTCCGTACCGGTAATGTCGGCCGGCAACAGGTCGGGGGTGAACTGGATGCGGTGGAATTGGGCTTCGATGCCTTCGGCGAGTTCTTTGATGGCCTTGGTCTTGGCCAGGCCAGGGGCGCCTTCGACCAGCATGTGGCCGTCGGCGAGCAGGGCGATGAGCAAGCGCTCGATGAGTTTTTCCTGGCCGAGAATCTGCGTTGAAAGAAAGGTTCGCAGCGCGAGCAGCGCTTCACGATGTTCCATCGATGACTGTTCCTGCAAATGGGTGGCCGAGGACGTTCGACATACGCCAGGGCTGGGGGCGTTACTTTAATCCATCGCGGGGGGCGGCGACTAACGGCATTTTGCGCAAAGTGCAGGAAATGGCCGGCAATCGTTGTAGGAACTTTCTACAGGTTGCAGGCTGGTGGTGTTCTCTAGGGCCTCTTCGCGAGCAAGCCCGCTCCCACAGTCGACCGCGTTATTCCGGCAAGAATGCGATCAAATGTGGGAGCGGGCTTGCTCGCGAAGGCGCCCGCTCAGGCACCATCAAATCTGGCTGATAAAGGTGCCAGTACCATCAAGAATATTCTTCAAGGTCAGCTCCACTTCAGCCAGATCCGTCATGTCGGCATCAAAGGTGATTTCCAGCACATCATCCCCATTGAGCGCATCGGCATCTGCCGCCGCAATTTCAATCTTCAGCAGGGAAGGGCTCAGGGTGACTTTTACGCCATCCAGCGTCGAAGGCTCGCCGTCGAGCGTGATTTCAAGTTCGTCCTCGTCGGGGTAGCGGCTCATCAGGAACATTTCGCCCTGTTCGCTGTGGCAGCAGAGCATGGCCATGTTGTCTTCTTCGTCGTCGCAAGGGTTGACGATCAAGAGGGCGGTTTTCATTTTCATGGGAAATTCCTGGCTCGACGGGCGTGGTAAACGCAACAAAGGGCGATTCTGCCAGCCCGCGCACATTTCTGCTCGTTCGCGTAGCAGTGACCGGGTCGTGAACGGGCAGAGTGTTACTGGTCATTTCTGGTACGGATGTCCTGTAAAACCGGATGGATAACCGTCATTTTTCTGTGTGAATGCTAGTGTTGTTCGATGCGCATGCCTTGAGCAGCGTGCCGATGACCGAATATGTCGCAGCACCGCAAGCATGGGCCTTACCGCACTGGTTAAGCTGCGCAACGGATGAGCACCCGTAAAGACATTGCGCCGCACCCGGCCCAGTCGTTTTTGCAGATGCCCATTCACGGAAGGTGAATGTGACCTGAGTGTCTCGTCCAGCTTCACCCACCTGTCACCCTGTTTCCTCTGCCCGAGAATCAGGAACCGGGTGACGGCTAGCTTTGAAACGTAGCCCCGAAAGGGGTTTCGCGCGACGCTTTCATCAATAACAAGCCCAAGCGGAGTACCACAGATGGCGTTCTTCACCGCAGCCAGCAAAGCCGACTTCCAGCACCAACTGCAAGCGGCACTGGCGCAGCACATCAGTGAACAGGCACTGCCACAAGTGGCGCTGTTCGCTGAACAATTCTTCGGCATCATTTCCCTTGACGAGCTGACCCAGCGTCGGTTGTCCGACCTTGCTGGCTGCACCCTTTCTGCATGGCGCCTGCTTGAGCGCTTCGATCACGCGCAACCGCAAGTGCGCGTCTTCAACCCCGATTACGAACGCCACGGCTGGCAATCGACCCACACGGCGGTCGAAGTGCTGCACCACGACCTGCCATTCCTGGTGGACTCGGTGCGTACCGAGCTGAACCGCCGCGGCTACAGCATCCATACCCTGCAAACCACCGTGCTCAGCGTGCGTCGTGGCAGCAAGGGCGAGTTGCTGGAAATCCTGCCAAAAGGCACCCAGGGCGACGACATTCAGCAAGAATCGCTGATGTACCTGGAAATCGACCGCTGTGCCAACACCGCCGAGCTCAATGTGCTGAGCAAAGAGCTGGAGCAGGTGCTCGGTGAAGTCCGCGTGGCCGTCGGCGATTTCGAGCCGATGAAGGCCAAGGTCCAGGAGATCCTGACCAAGCTGGACAACAGCCAGTTCGCCGTCGATGGCGACGAGAAGAACGAAATCAAGAGCTTCCTGGAATGGCTGGTGGGCAACCACTTCACCTTCCTCGGTTATGAAGAGTTCGTGGTCAGCGACGAAGCCGATGGCGGCCATATCGTCTACGACAAGGACTCCTTCCTCGGCCTGACCAAGCTGCTGCGTGCCGGCCTGACCTACGATGACCTGCGCATCGAAGACTACGCCGTGAACTACCTGCGCGAACCGACCCTGCTGTCGTTCGCCAAGGCCGCGCACCCAAGCCGCGTACACCGCCCGGCTTACCCGGACTACGTGTCGATCCGCGAAATCGACGCCAACGGCAAGGTCATCAAGGAATGCCGTTTCATGGGCCTGTACACCTCGTCGGTGTATGGCGAGAGCGTGCGGGTGATCCCGTACATCCGCCGCAAGGTCGAGGAAATCGAACACCGCTCCGGCTTCCAGGCCAAGGCTCACCTGGGCAAGGAACTGGCGCAGGTGCTCGAAGTGCTGCCGCGCGACGATCTGTTCCAGACCCCGGTGGACGAGCTGTTCAGCACCGTGATGTCGATCGTGCAGATCCAGGAACGCAACAAGATTCGCGTGTTCCTGCGCAAAGACCCGTACGGCCGTTTCTGCTACTGCCTGGCCTACGTGCCGCGCGACATCTACTCCACCGAAGTGCGCCAGAAGATCCAGCAAGTGCTGATGGATCGCCTGAAAGCCACCGACTGCGAATTCTGGACCTTCTTCTCCGAGTCCGTGCTGGCTCGCGTGCAGCTGATCCTGCGCGTCGACCCGAAAAACCGCCTCGACATCGACCCGCTGCTGCTGGAAAAAGAAGTGGTGCAGGCCTGCCGCAGCTGGCAGGACGACTACGCCGCACTGACCGTCGAGAGCTTCGGTGAAGCCCAGGGCACCAACGTGCTGGCCGACTTCCCGAAAGGCTTCCCGGCCGGTTACCGCGAGCGTTTCGCCGCGCATTCCGCTGTGGTCGACATGCAGCACCTGTTGAGCCTGAGCGACAAAAACCCGCTGGTGATGAGCTTCTATCAGCCGCTGGGCCAGGTCGCCGGCCAGCGCCAGCTGCATTGCAAGCTGTACCACGCCGATACGCCGCTGGCACTGTCCGACGTCCTGCCGATCCTGGAAAACCTCGGTCTGCGTGTGCTGGGCGAGTTCCCGTACCACCTGCGTCATAGCAATGGCCGCGAATTCTGGATTCACGACTTCGCGTTCACTGCCGCCGAAGGCCTGGAACTCGACATCCAGCAGCTCAACGACACACTGCAGGACGCGTTCGTCCACATCGTGCGTGGCGATGCCGAGAACGACGCGTTCAACCGTCTGGTACTGACCGCCGGCCTGCCATGGCGTGACGTGGCGCTGCTGCGTGCCTACGCCCGTTACCTGAAGCAGATCCGCCTGGGCTTCGACCTGGGTTACATCGCCAGCACCCTGAACAACCACACCGACATCGCTCGCGAGCTGACCCGGTTGTTCAAGACCCGCTTCTACCTGGCGCGAAAGCTGACCAGCGATGACCTGGACGACAAGCAACAGCGTCTGGAACACGCGATTCTCAGCGCCCTGGACGACGTCCAGGTGTTGAACGAAGACCGCATCCTGCGTCGCTACCTGGACCTGATCAAGGCCACCCTGCGCACCAACTTCTACCAGACCGATGCCAACGGCCATAACAAGTCGTACTTCAGCTTCAAGTTCAACCCGCACTTGATTCCCGAGCTGCCCAAGCCGGTACCGAAGTTCGAAATCTTCGTGTACTCGCCGCGCGTCGAAGGCGTGCACCTGCGCTTCGGCAACGTTGCCCGTGGCGGTCTGCGCTGGTCCGACCGTGAAGAAGACTTCCGTACCGAAGTGCTGGGCCTGGTAAAAGCCCAGCAAGTGAAGAACTCGGTGATCGTGCCGGTGGGTGCGAAGGGTGGCTTCCTGCCGCGTCGCCTGCCACTGGGCGGCAGCCGTGACGAGATCGCGGCCGAGGGCATCGCCTGCTACCGCATCTTCATTTCGGGTCTGCTGGACATCACCGACAACCTGAAGGACGGCGCGCTGGTACCGCCAGCCAACGTCGTGCGTCATGACGACGATGACCCGTACCTGGTCGTGGCGGCGGACAAAGGCACCGCGACCTTCTCCGACATCGCCAACGGCATTGCCATCGACTACGGCTTCTGGCTGGGTGACGCGTTTGCGTCCGGCGGTTCGGCCGGTTACGACCACAAGAAAATGGGCATCACCGCCAAGGGCGCGTGGGTCGGCGTACAGCGCCACTTCCGCGAGCGCGGCATCAATGTCCAGGAAGACAGCATCACCGTGGTCGGTGTCGGCGACATGGCCGGTGACGTGTTCGGCAACGGCTTGCTGATGTCCGACAAGCTGAAGCTGGTCGCGGCGTTCAACCACCTGCACATCTTCATCGATCCGAATCCTGAGCCGGCGTCGAGCTTCGCCGAGCGTCAGCGCCTGTTCGACCTGCCGCGTTCGGCCTGGTCGGACTACGACACCAGCATCATGTCCGAAGGCGGCGGTATCTTCTCGCGCAGCGCGAAGAGCATCGCGATCTCCCCGCAGATGAAAGAGCGCTTCGACATCGAGGCCGACAAGCTGACCCCGACCGAGCTGCTGAACGCCTTGCTCAAGGCGCCGGTGGATCTGCTGTGGAACGGCGGCATCGGTACCTACGTCAAGGCCAGCAGCGAAAGCCACGCCGATGTCGGCGACAAGGCCAACGATGCACTGCGCGTGAACGGCAACGAACTGCGCTGCAAAGTCGTGGGTGAGGGCGGTAATCTGGGCATGACCCAACTGGGTCGTGTGGAATTCGGCCTCAATGGCGGCGGTTCCAACACTGACTTCATCGACAACGCCGGTGGCGTGGACTGCTCCGACCACGAAGTGAACATCAAGATCCTGCTGAACGAAGTGGTTCAGGCCGGCGACATGACCGACAAGCAACGTAACCAGTTGCTGGCGAGCATGACCGACGAAGTCGGTGGTCTGGTGCTGGGCAACAACTACAAGCAGACCCAGGCCCTGTCCCTGGCAGCCCGTCGCGCCTTGCCGCGGATTGCCGAGTACAAGCGCCTGATGAACGACCTGGAAGGCCGTGGCAAGCTGGATCGTGCTATCGAGTTCCTGCCGTCGGAAGAAGCGATCAACGAGCGTGTAGCGGAAGGCCATGGCCTGACCCGTGCCGAGCTGTCGGTGCTGATCTCCTACAGCAAGATCGACCTCAAGGAGCAGCTGCTGGGCTCCCTGGTGCCGGACGACGACTACCTGACCCGCGACATGGAAACCGCTTTCCCGCCAACCCTGGTGAGCAAGTTCTCCGTGGCCATGCGCCGTCACCGCCTGAAGCGCGAAATCGTCAGCACCCAGATCGCCAACGATCTGGTCAACCACATGGGCATCACCTTCGTTCAACGACTCAAAGAGTCGACCGGCATGAGCCCGGCGAACGTGGCCGGCGCCTACGTGATCGTGCGTGACATTTTCCATCTCCCGCACTGGTTCCGTCAGATCGAAAACCTGGATTACCAGGTTTCGGCCGACGTTCAACTGGAGCTGATGGACGAGCTGATGCGCCTGGGCCGTCGCGCTACACGCTGGTTCCTGCGTGCCCGTCGCAACGAGCAGAACGCTGCCCGTGACGTCGCGCACTTTGGTCCGCACTTGAAAGAGTTGGGCCTGAAGCTCGACGAGCTGCTCAGTGGCGAGATCCGTGAAACCTGGCAGCGCCGTTATCAGGCCTATGTCGAAGCCGGTGTGCCGGAGTTGCTGGCGCGTATGGTGGCGGGTACCTCGCACCTGTACACCCTGCTGCCGATCATCGAGGCTTCCGACGTGACCGGCCAGGATCCGGCCGAGGTGGCCAAGGCTTACTTCGCCGTGGGCAGCGCGCTGGACATCACCTGGTACATGCAACAGATCAGCGCTCTGCCGGTTGAAAACAACTGGCAGGCCCTGGCCCGTGAAGCGTTCCGCGATGACGTCGACTGGCAGCAACGTGCGATCACCATCTCGGTCCTGCAACAGGGCGACGGCACCCAGGACGTGGAAACACGACTTTCCCTGTGGATGGCGCAGCACGAAGGCATGATCGAACGCTGGCGCGCCATGCTGGTGGAAATCCGTGCCGCCAGCGGCACCGATTACGCCATGTACGCGGTGGCCAACCGCGAACTGCTGGACCTGGCGTTGAGCGGTCAAGCGGTAGTGCCTGCCGCTGTCGCCGCCGAGCTGGAACCGGCGGCCTGATCAGGCGTTGAATGAAAAAGCCCCGCATCGAGAGATGCGGGGCTTTTTTCTGTCGCAGGTTTTCTGGTGACTGGTCGGACGCCTTCGCGGGCAAGCCCGCTCCCACAGTGATTTATGTCGTGCGCATCACCCATGTACACCAAATCAACTGTGGGAGCGGGCTTGCCCGCGATGGCGTCGTCAGCATCAACCAATTACTTGAAGACTGAAGTTCTTTCAGTGTTCATCGATACATTACTTGTCGGGCTGGTCAATAAATTACTGAGCGACTGGTCAAACTTCTGCAGCGCCCGAACTTGCACATTCTGTTGCTCGTTAATGTCAGCCACTATCTCTTCACTGCGTTTGTAGTCAGCCCAGACCGGACTAAGTGCCTTGGCGTCATGGCCTTGTGCAGTACCTATGTAGTTGAAGTTCTTGTCGTAAAAGTCCGCACTGACATCTGACTGGATATCTGAACTGCGCGATGTAATCAGTTGGCTGCGGGTGTCGACCACCGCCATCACGTCCGGTTTCGCCGCCCTGAGGCTCTGCATGTCTGGATACACGGTCACCGAACCAAATTGCCGCTGCAGGGAGGCCTTGACCCAATCCACGGCCATGTCCGGCCTGGAGGTGGCTACATAGGCGTCATGAATCGGCTGCACCAGCAGGCTCTGGCCGAAACCGGTGCCGGCGTTGGCCTGGTAGTCCCGCAGATAGGCACGGTTCGTCTGGGTATTCTGGCTGTAGACGATGCCCAGCGAGACATGGCTGCCGTTGTTGATCAGGGTGGCACCGCTGCGGCCTACCGGTTCGGTGAAAATGCCATTGAGGGACGAGACCGCCGTGGGCGCAGTAGGGATCGAGCAACCGGTTAAAACAACCGTTAGGGTCAATGTACTGACAAGAGCAAGTTTCATGGTGTTTCTCCAGTGAAACAATTCAGTCGAAAGTTGAAATTGCCGGTGCTGTGCCGGCGGTGAATCAAGACTAAACCCTGTATGTTTTATTTAAATAGCCAATGTCCGAACTTCTCCGGTGACCAATAGTTTTGTTTGGTTTAATAGTCTGTGGTTAATTGCCTCGGGAAATAAAAAGGCCCGAATTCGCCATTCGAGCCTTTTTATTTATGGCTGTACGTTCAGCCATCAGTTTTCCAATGGGATCAACACTTTCTCGTCGGGGGCCAATACCATGAACACCAACAGCTTCGCCGGTTTGGTTGTACTGGCGTTTTTCGAGACCAGGTGTTCTGAACCTGCGGGTTCGTACCAGTACTCACCGGCCTTGTAGGTGACCGCTTTTTCGCCTTTCACCTGAGACGTGATCGCCCCCGAAAGCACATAGGCCATGGCCGTGCCGTCGTGCTTGTGGGCAATGGACGATTGGCCTGGCTGGTAGTCGACCTCGATCATCAAAGCCTTTTTGCCCGGGGCATTTTGCAGCATCTGGTCCTGCAAAACGGTGACCTTTTCCGAAGGGTCATGGGCAAAGGCCGATGCGGACACAATCAGGGCCAGGGCGGCGAGGAAGGCAGCCCGCAAACGCAACATGTTCATGGTTCTTTACCTGCGGTGGTTAGTTGTTGCAAACCACAGTAGTGCGCAAGCGGTAGCGGTTAAACAGCCAATACTCCGGAAGGCGAGGAGACCAAAGCAAAGATCGCAGCCCATGCAGGAGCTGCCGCAGGCTGCGATCTCTTGATCTTGTTTTCAGACGATCGGAAAACTGTTGAAGTCCACGGCATTGGCCAGTTGGCTGTCGATCAGGCCGATGAAACCCTGGACTTCGGGGCAGTTGAAATGCGATTTCATGGCCGCTTCCGATTGCCAGCGGGCACTGACCGTCCAGCGATTGCTGTCCTCTGGGCAGCGGTCGACCATATAGGATTCGCAGCCCGGTAGTTCACGCAGGGTTTCGACAATCTTTTGCAGTTGCTTACCCAGTTCATCCGAGCGGCCGGCGACGGCACGTACCTGTACGGTATTGATCACTTCATGGGACATTGCTCACACTCCTGAATCAGGCCGGACGAATCCTGCTCATTGAGGGTTAACGCCTATGCAGGATAGGCCTGACCCTGCGGACCGCCAATAGCCAATCGCCGGATAAAGCCGCAGGCCAATCCGTCAGGCCACCTGCTGCAAAATGTCGCGCACGCGGTCCAGGGCGGTGTCGATGTCCAGGGTCTCAATGGCGCCAAAACCGAAGAAAAACCCGGCCTTGGGCGCTTGCTGATAGAAAAAGCTGTCGATGGCATAGAGCCCGACTTCGACTTTTTTCGCCAGTTCGATCACCAATGGAATATCCAGGGGCACTTTGCACATCACTACCATGTGGAAGCCGGCGGTGGAGGGCACCGCCTCCAGCCAGGGTGAGAGGTCGCCGGCCATGCGCGTCAGGATCCGCTCGCGGCGCCCGGCATAGACCGTATGGCAGCGGCGGATGTGCTTGAGCAGGCAGCCTTCGGCGATGAACTTGGCCAGCGCCCACTGCGGCAGGGTCGATGTGTGCAGGTCGGTGAGCTGTTTGGCGCGCACCACGGCCTCCAGGATCGCCGGCGGCAGGATCCCATAGCCAAGGCGCAATTCCGGCAGCAGGGTTTTGGAAAAGGTCCCGACGTAAGCGACGATCCCCCGTTCGTCCATGCTTTGCAGGGAATCGGTAGGACGGCCTTCGTAGCGGAATTCGCTGTCGTAGTCGTCCTCGATGATGATCGCGCCTAGCTCGTGAGCCTTGGCCAGCAGTGCTTGCCGGCGCGCCTGGCTCATCGGCATGCCCAGCGGGAACTGGTGCGACGGGGTGACGTAGATCAGGCGCGTGCCACGAGGAATCTGCTCCACCACAATGCCTTCGGCGTCCACCGGCACGCCGATCACCGTGGCGCCATGGGTGCCGAACAGCAGCCGGGCCGGCGGGTAGCCGGGGTCCTCCATGGCGACCAGGCTGCCCGGGCTGATCAGCACCCGCGCAATCAGGTCCAGGGCCTGCTGCGCGCCGTTGCACACCACCACATCCTCATCCTGACAATTGACCCCGCGGGAGAACGCAATGTGCCGCGCAATGGCGTTGCGCAGGGCGGGCAAGCCCTCAGGCAAGCTGTACAACCCCTTGGAGCCGGCAATCTGGCGCAGCGCGTGGGAGGTGCAGCGTCGCCAGTCATCCTGGGGAAACTGGCCCTTGCTGGTGGCGCCACCAATGAAGTCGTAGCGCAGCGAGCCTTCCAGGGTCGGATGACGCAGGAATACCGGCAGGTTGCGCCAGGACTCGATCACCTCGAAGCCGCCAAGCTCCGTGTAGTTCTGTTTACGCTGCACTTTCGACGAGCGTGCATTGACGTAAGTGCCTTTGCCGACCACGCCGGTCAGGAAGTTTTCGTAGGTCAACTGGGCGTAGGTATCGGAAATGGTCTTGCGTGAAATGCCCAATTGTTCGGCCAGCAAACGGCTGGGCGGCAGTTGCGTCCCGGCGGCCAGGCGTCCGGACTCGATGGCGCTGCGCAGTTGGTTATACAACTGGCCGGCCAGGTCCTTGCGGCCGTTGATGACAACATGTAGTTCCATGCCGGCGAGACTCCGGGGCTGTTGAGGCGCGTGTGCGTCGCGCAAGATTACCCTCATCCGCTCGCTCGGCAGAAGTTGCGCAGTGGAAAAACCGTTAATTGGTCTGCAGGCCTTGGTCCACGGGGAAATCGCGAAATTGGATCTGTCACGCTCCCGCGCCAGCGATTACCGTGAAAATCAACTCAAGGCCGCACGAGAACGCTCCATGAAGCCCCGCCTGGATTACTACAGCGCGTCCCCCAAAGCGATGAAGGCCATGATCGCCATGGAGGCCCTGACCAGCAGCCTGAGCATCGAGCAGGGCCTGCTGCACCTGGTCAAGATTCGCGCCTCGCAACTTAATGGCTGTGCCTTCTGCACCGACATGCACTCGGTGGATGCAAGGCGCCTCGGCGAAAGCGACCGCCGCCTGTATTCCATCGTGGTCTGGCGCGACAGCAACTTTTTCAATCCGCGGGAAAGAGCCGCGCTGGCCTGGACCGAAGCCGTCACCTTGCTCTCGCAAAGCCACGTCCCGGACGATGTTTACGCGCTGGCCAGGGAGCAGTTCAGTGAAAGCGAAATGGTCGACCTGACCATCGCCGTCACCACCATCAACAGCTGGAATCGCCTGGCCGTGAGCTTTCGCCAGACACCCAGCGCCTGAATCATTGTCACAGCAGGTTCATCAATGATCCGCAGGATGGCGCTGTCAGTGTCATGTCGACAGGGAGTCCTCGATGTCAGTCATGGAAACCAGTGCCCACCGGGGCGCTACCGAGTATCGTGTAGTCATCGATAAAAATGCGTCCTGGCGCCAGTTGGCCGCGGGTATCGACCCCGAACTGGCGCTGTGCTTCACCGTCAGTGCCCGTTGCGGTTGTTTCATGCAGGCCGCGCGCAGCCTGAACATCAAGGCCACCCGCCTGCGCAGGCAACTGGCGCTGCTGGAAACACAGTTGCGCTGCTCGCTGTTCAACCCGTCAGACAATGGTTTGAGCCTCAGCCGCGATGGCTTGCGCCTGCACGCACAGTTGATCGCCCTGGCCCATGAGCGCGATTTGCCGGTGATCGAGCAGCCGTTGATTCGCCTGGCCGTGGCCGATTCGATCCTGCATGACATTCTCGGGCGTGACCTGGTGGCGCTGCTGCGGCGCAATGCTAGCGTGCGCCTGGACATCAAGACGCTCGACAGCGAACTGTCCCTGCAAGCGGTCAGCGCCGACGTGGTGGTGTGGCTGGGCGAAACCGGATCGCCGTTGCCGGGGCCGAGCTTTGCCACCACCGAACCCCGGCCTCTGGCGCAACTGGAGTACCTGCCGCACATTGCCAAGCGTTACTCACGGGTGGCGTCCAGGCCGGAATGCCTGGAGGAGCTGGCCGATTTCCTCCTGGTGCAATGGCAGCAGGACTGCCAGGTTGAAAGCTTGCGGCCATGGAATGCACTGGTGGACCAACGCCTGGCGGGAGCAGTGCAGTTGCAATCCTATGAACTGATGCTGGAGATGATCCGTTGCAGCGCCTGCGTCGGCCTGCTGCCGCACTACATGAGCCACTTCGACCGCGGCCTCGTTGCCTTGCCGGGCCTGTTTGACCGACCGATGCGGCGTCAGGTGTGGATGGCGGTCAACGCCGAGTCACAGGGTGAAGCACAGGTGCGGACGGTGGTCGAGTTGATCGAGAACACCTTCAGCGAGCGTAGGGAGTGGTTCGAAAGGTGAGTGCGATCAACATGTGGGAGCAACGGTCTTCACCATGCCACTCCTCACCGCCATCGCGGGCACATTCAATTTCAATGTCGCCTGACAATCCGCCTTCGCGAGCAAGCCCGCTCCCACATCGGTTCTCGCCACACGTGAAGAAAGCGTTATAGAGTGAACGGCCATGTCTGCTTCAAGGATGATTCACCCATGCCGACCACCGAACCCGTTATCACGTTCGAGCGCTTCAACGAATCCCATATCGAAGGCATTACTGCGCTGTACAACGATCCCGCCATCGCCCGGCAGACCCTGCAAATGCCGTTTCAGTCCACCGAGCTCTGGCGCAGTCGCCTGGCGCCGGATAACGAGCGCGTGGTGAAGGTAGTGGCCCTGCATCAAGGCACGGTCATCGGCAACATTGGCCTGGAACAGTTCTCGCGCATTCGTCGCAGCCATGCGGGCAGTTTCGGCATGGGCGTTGCAGTCGAGTGGCAGGGCAAGGGCGTGGGTTCCAAGTTGCTCGCGACGGCGCTGGATATCGCCGACAACTGGATGAACCTGCAGCGCGTCGAGCTTTCGGTGTATGCCGATAACGAAGCGGCCATTGCCCTGTACCGCAAGTTCGGCTTCGAAACCGAGGGCCTGTTTCGTGATTACGCCGTTCGCGACGGCGTCCTGGTGGACACCTTGAGCATGGCGCGCCTGCGTCGCACGCCCAGGGTCGGCTGAATCACTCGCCCAGGGTGCATGCCGTACTCCGTTTGTCAGGTGAAGTGCGCACCTGCAGTGCCCGCGTTTACGCAACGGTGCAAACTGTCCTCAGGTTTTAGTCGTACGCAGCGTGCGGGCATCTGCCATGCTCCAGGTCCGCAACACCGGTCTATTCAGGGAACACCGCTATGGACGATGTACAGCAACTGGGCGAAATGCTTCGCCACTACGCCGAAAGCGAAGCGCACAAAAAGCAAGTGTTCGAGTCGCAGTCGGCCGAGTGGGCGAAGCGCATTGGTGCGCTGTTCGATGAGATCCAGCAGTGGCTCGAACCGGTCAAGGCACCTGACCTGCTCGAAGTGAACCGCGAAGTGTATGTCGCGTCGGGGCCCAGTGTTCCGGTGGAGACCTCGCCCTTCAAGACTGAAAAGCTGAGCATACTGATCGCGGGCAAACCGGTGGAGTTCGTGCCGGAGGTGATGGGTGTCGGCGGGCAGATTTCCGTGGCGGTGATGGGCTTTACGGCAGCCCGTTATGGCAGCGTGTCACTGGTGTGCCTGCCGCCATCCACTGGCTGGCAGTGGCGCAAGACCAATGGCTTGAAAGACCCGGACACCTTTGCATTCAATGCGGATTTTCTGGCGCAGCAGCTACAGGTTTTGATCCCCCGGGATCGTGGCTGAGGGGGTGGGAGCGGGCTTGCTCGCGAAGGCGGATCTACATTCAACATCAATGTCGACTGACACGCCCCCTTCGCGAGCAAGCCCGCTCCCACAGTATCAGAAATCGGTGTTTCCCCAGCCTGGCTTCGCCTCTTCGGGCGCCACTGCGTTGATGGTCTTCCCGGTAGCCGCCTCTACTCGCCGAGCCACCTCAGGGTCGTCGGCAAACGGGATCAGGCTCGCGTCGTCCAGGCTCTCGGTGGTCTGATGACGCAAGCAGTATTCGATGGCGAACCAAAGAAACCCCATACCCAACAGGTTCAGCACGACTTCAATCATCAGGCTATCTGCGCCTCACGTTCCACCATCGCCACGTCCGCTACCCGCACCGTGCGCCACACGTTGTAGGCCATCAACAGCATGCCGCTGAGGAAGAACACCCCGCCGGCAAAGCGCACGACGAATCCCGGATGGCTGGCCTGCAAGGCTTCGACGAAGGAGTAGGTCAGCGTGCCGTCATCGTTGATCGCGCGCCACATCAGGCCCTGGGTGATGCCGTTGACCCACATCGAGGCGATGTACAGCACGGTGCCGATGGTCGCCAGCCAGAAGTGCAGGTTGATCAGCGGGGTGCTGTGCATCCGATCACGTCCGAATACCTTCGGCACCATGTGATAGGTCGCGCCGAAGGTGATCATCGCCACCCAGCCCAGCGCCCCGGCGTGTACGTGGCCGATGGTCCAGTCTGTGTAGTGGGAGAGGGCGTTGACCGTCTTGATCGCCATCATCGGCCCTTCGAAGGTCGACATGCCGTAGAACGCCAGGGACAGCACGAGAAAGCGCAGGATCGGGTCAGTGCGCAGCTTATGCCAGGCGCCCGAGAGCGTCATCATGCCGTTGATCATCCCGCCCCAGCTCGGCGCCAGCAGGATCAGCGACATGGCCATGCCCAGCGACTGCGCCCAGTCCGGCAGCGCTGTGTAGTGCAAGTGGTGAGGACCGGCCCAGATGTACAGGGTAATCAGCGCCCAGAAGTGCACGATCGACAGGCGATAGGAGTACACCGGCCGGCCCACCTGTTTCGGCACGAAGTAATACATCATCCCCAGGAAGCCGGTGGTCAGGAAAAAGCCCACGGCGTTGTGGCCGTACCACCACTGGACCATGGCATCGGTGGCCCCGGAATACACCGGGTAGGACTTGAACCAGTCCACCGGAATCGACAAGTGGTTGACCACGTGCAGCATGGCGATGACCACGATGAACGCACCAAAGAACCAGTTACCGACGTAGATGTGCCTGGTCTTGCGTTGCACTACGGTAGTGAAGAACACCACGGCGTATGCAATCCAGACCACGGTCATCCACACCGCGCCGGTGAATTCGATCTCGGCATATTCCTTAGTGGTGGTGTAGCCCAGCGGCAGGCTGATCAGCATCACCACGATCACCGACTGCCAGCCCCAGAAGGTAAATGCGGCGAGCTTGTCGGAAAACAGCCGCACCTGACAGGTGCGCTGTACCGCGTAGTAACTGGCGGCAAATTGCGCGCTGCCGGCAAAACCGAAAATCACCAGGCTGGTGTGCAACGGGCGCAAGCGGCCGAAGGTGGTCCACGGCAGGTCAAGATTCATCTGCGGCCACACCAGTTGCGAGGCGATCCACACGCCCATGGCCATCCCCACGACGCCCCAGAAGACTGTCGCCACCACGAACTGGCGCACGACCTTGTAGTTATAGGCCTGACTGATAGTAGTTGTGCTCATGCTCAATGCTTCCACGGTTGCAATGCCATGCACTGTAGAAACCCCGATGGAAACAAAACAGGCTCAGGAATATTTCATTTAGGCGGATCAGATTTGAGTGCCGCCTGCGGCCATCTGCCGCGCTCTGATACGGTTTTTATGCAGTCAGGTGAATCTGTAATGCGCTGAGCCGCAAGTCCATAGTCGACCTCACACAACAACCGCATACCCACCGATCCTACAGGGGAATGCGGTGAATCCTGATGAGGTAGCCACATGTATCAGTACGATGATTACGACCGGGCACTGGTGTTCGAGCGGGTTGCGCAGTTTCGCGATCAGGTCGAGCGCTTCATGGCTGGCGAGCTGAGCGAAGAAGAGTTCCTGCCCTTGCGTCTGCAGAACGGCCTGTACCTGCAAAAACACGCCTATATGCTGCGGGTGGCGATTCCCTACGGCACGCTTAGCGCCCGGCAGATGCGTAAGTTGGCGAGCATCGCCCGGGATTACGATCGCGGCTACGGCCATTTCACCACCCGGCAGAACATGCAGTTCAACTGGATCGAACTGGCCCAGGTGCCGGACATCCTCGAACGCCTGGCCGAGGTGGAAATGCATGCGATCCAGACCTCCGGCAACTGCGTGCGCAACATCACCACCGAAGCCTTTGCCGGGGTGGCGGCCGACGAAATGATCGACCCGCGACCGTTGGCGGAAATTCTGCGGCAGTGGTCGACCATCAACCCGGAGTTCCTGTTCCTGCCGCGCAAGTTCAAGATCGCCATCTGCTCGGCCGAGCAGGACCGCGCGGCGATCATGATGCATGACATCGGCCTTTATCTTTACCCGGGCTGCGACGGACACATGCTCCTGCGAGTCATGGTCGGCGGCGGCCTGGGGCGCACGCCGATCCTCGGCTTGCAGATCCGCGAAGGCCTGCCGTGGCAGCACCTGCTTTCTTACGTAGAGGCGGTGCTGCGGGTGTATAACCGCCACGGCCGGCGGGACAACAAGTACAAGGCGCGAATCAAGATTCTGGTCAAGGCCCTGGGCATCGAGGCCTTCGCCCGGGAAGTGGAAGAAGAGTGGCAGTACCTCAAGGACGGCCCGGCGCAACTGACCCTTGACGAGTTCGAGCGTGTGGCCAGCGCGTTCGTCGCACCGCCTTATCGCGATCTGTCCGACACCCATCTCGATTTCGGCACGCACCTGGCCGAAAACCCGGCGTTCGCTCGTTGGGTGCAGCGTAACGTGCAGTCGCACAAAGTATCGGGCTATGCCAGCGTGGTGTTGTCGACCAAACCGGGCGCCGCTGCGCCACCGGGCGATGTCACTGCCGAACAGATGGAGGCGGTGGCCGAGTGGTCCGAACGCTTCGGCTTCGGTGAAATCCGCATTGCCCATGAGCAGAATATCGTTCTTCCGGACGTGTCCAAGGCCGATCTGTTCACCCTGTGGCACCTGGCCTGCGAACACAATCTGGGCAGCGCCAACGCCGGATTGCTCACCGACATCATCGCCTGCCCCGGTGGCGACTTCTGCGCGCTGGCCAACGCCAAGTCGATCCCCATCGCCAAGGCCATTGCCGCACGCTTCGAAGACCTCGACTACCTGCACGACCTGGGTGACATCAGCCTCAATATCTCCGGCTGCATGAATGCCTGCGGTCATCACCACATCGGCAACATCGGCATTCTGGGGGTCGATAAGAACGGCGCCGAGTGGTACCAGATCACCCTGGGTGGCGCCCAGGGCAAGAACAGTGCGCTAGGCAAGGTCATTGGCCCGTCCTTCAGCGCTGCGCAAGTGCCCGGGGTGATCGAGCGCATCGTCGACACCTTCGTGCGCTATCGCGAGAGCGAAGAACTGTTCGTCGACGCCTTCCAGCGGATCGGGCTGGAGCCGTTCAAGGAGGCGGTCTACGGGAAAGTGCCGCAGGTGTCGGCATGAACAATCTGTTGCGGCTGGAAGAGGGCGTGGCGCGGATTGTTGCGGATGATCCGTGGCAGCTCGTGCGCGACCCGCAAGCAGCGCGGCCCGTGGGTGCCGCGATTCTGCCGCTGAGCCGTTGGCTGGAAATCCCGTCGCATAACGGCGTGTGGCTGGGGCCGGACGATGAAGTGGAAAGCCTGCAGCCATGGTTTGCCCGACTGCCCTTGATTGCCCTGGATTTTCCGAGCTTTCGCGATGGCCGCGGGTACAGCCAGGCGTATCTGCTGCGCACGCGATTGGGCTGGGCCGGCGAGTTGCGCGCCATCGGCGATGTCTTGCGCGATCAACTCAGCCACATGCGCCAATGCGGTTTCGACAGCTTTGCCGTGCGTGAAGACAAATCCGCGGAAGATGCATTGAAGGGATTGGCGGGGATGAGCGTGTTGTACGGGCGTTCGGTGATTGAGCCGCGGCCCTTGTTCAGACGCCGCTGAAGGACCGAGCTTGCTCGCGATGGACGTCAACGAAAACGCGAATATTCTGGATAAACGCGTCGTCTGTAACGCCATCGCGAGCAGGCTCGCTCCTACAAATGCGGTTTCGACAGCTTTGCCGTGCGTGAAGACAAATCCGCTGAATATGCGGTGGTGATAGAGCCAATACCTCCCCTGTAGGAGCGAGCCTGCTCGCGATGGACGTTAACGAAAACGCGAATATTCTGAATAAACGCGTCGTCTTTAACACCATCGTCGGAACGCCGCCCGGAGCAAGCTCGCTCCTACAGGAGTATTCCGTCACTTCAACGCCGGGTCCCCCATATTCATCTTCTTCCAGCCCTGCAACAGTACCTGGGCCTTGGGCTCCTGGCCGTTGGCCAGGTAATACTGGATCAGCGACAAGCGGGCATTGCGGTTGGCCGGTTGCTCTTTCAACAGCCGTTCCAGTTCTGCGCAGGCTTCGTCGATCTTGCCGCTATCATGCAGGGCCACTGCCAGTACGTAGCCGAATTGCCCGCTCTGCGGTTCCAGTTTCGCGGCCTGGCGCAGGTACGGCATGGCTTGAGCGGCTTGGCCGGCACGAATCAGCGCCAGGCCCTGGGTGTATTGCAGCAGGCCCGAGTCAGGATGGTCCTTGAGGCTTTGCGCCAGCAGGGCATGACCTTCCTGGCTGCGACCGTTGGCCTCCAGCCACTGCACCAGGGTAACCAGCGCCGGGTAGAAGTCCGGATCGCGCTGCAGGGCCGTGCGCAGGAACCCTTCGACTTCTGCGTCGCGACCGCTGGCCTGATACAGCATCGCCAGGTTGAGGTTCGCTTCGGCGCGTTCGAGCAGGTTTTTCTGCACCGCCTCGTATTCGCCGATGGCGGCATTCCAGCTGTCCTGCGCCGTGCCCAGGCCAGTGTGCGCGACACTGAGCAGATCACGGGCGGCGGCGATGCGCACGGCTCTCACAGGGTCACTCAGCAAGGGTGTCAGCAGTGGCGCACGTTCCGCTGGCGGCAGGAATGCGCTGAGTGCGCGTATGGCGCTCTCACGGACTTGCGGCGCTGGGTTATTCAAGTCCCTGGTGGCCAGTTTCAACGCTTGCTCGCTCGGATACTGCGCCAATTCGCCAAGCAGCGTCGCGCGCTGGATTGCCGGCAGGTTGCTGCGTTGGAGTTGCTCGATCAAGGCCTGTGCGGCACCGGGCTGACCGTTGCGAATCAGCCACAGGCTTTCGTCGTAGCGAGGGGCTTGCACCGCGCTGGCGTTGGCCGTGTTCCACAGCTTGAACTGCTCGGTGACCTTGTCGCCGGCCTTGCCCTGGTGGCAGGTCAGGCAGGCATCAGGCGTACCGAGTTTCTTTGCCCGCTCAGGGTTGGGGATGCTGAAGCTGTGGTCATGCCGGAAATCATTGCCCATGTAGAACTTGCCGGGCATGTGGCAATCCACGCACTGCGAACCCGGTTGGCCCAGGGTGTGGCGAGTGTGTTCGACGGAGTCGTAGTTTTTCGCTTGCAGGCCTTTGCCGTCGACGCCTTCCACGGTGGTTTTGCCGGCGGTGTTGTGGCATTGCAGGCAGACACCGTTGCCTGGCGTTTTCAATTGCGTGCTGTGCGGGTTGTGGCAGTTGCTGCAGCGCACGCCCTTGTCGAACATTTTGCTCTGGGCAAAGGAGCCGTGTTCGAACACTTCGTCCTTGATCTTGCCATCCAGCGCGTACAGCTCGCGGGTCAGGACGCTCGGCAGGTAGTCGTCCATCAGCCGTTTGCCGACCGTGTAGCCGTCGTCCAGAGGTGCGCGGCGCGAGTGGCAGCGGGCGCAGGTTTCGATTTCGACGGTGGCGTTCTTGTCCTTGAGGTCGACGGCAAAGCCGGCATGGATCAGGTCGGTCTTCTTCGCTGTCCATTCCAGGTGATTGGATGCGGGGCCATGACAGGCCTGGCAGCCGACACCCAGGCTGTTCCAGTGGCTGTCGAAGGTGTTTTTTGACGCATCGAAATTACGCTTGAAGCCGGTGGTATGGCATTCGACGCACATGAAGTTGGCGTTCTGGCTCGGCTTGCTCCAGTGCAGCGGGTTCTTGAAGTTCACCCCCTGGCCCGGGTAGAGGTGAAACCAGCGGTGCTTTTCGGTATCCCAGGCAATGCCAAGGGCCTGTAACCGGCCTTCACCGACTTCGATCAGGTACTGCTGCAAAGGGGCGACGCCAAAGGTATAGGCCACCTTGAAATCGGCATTCTTGCCATCGGTACCCGGCGTGTTGACCCAGAATTCGTCGCCTTTGCGCGAGAACACCGTGGTCTCCTTTTCAGCCTTGAAGGTGACGTTGTTGAAGTCGCCGAGCATCGTGTCGGCGTTGGCTTGCTGCATCGCCAACTGGTGGTGGGAGCCTTGCCAGTCCTTGACCTGCTCGCCGTGGCAGCCCTGGCATTGCTGCTCGTCGACCATTTTCGCAGGCGCGATGGCCACGGGTTGCGGCTTGGCTGGTTGAACAGCAGGGGGGCTGACGGTGACCGGCTTGGGCGGCGTCGGTGTGCTGCTCAGCAAAAACCAGCCAATACCCGCCACAGTCAGCAACAGGATGCCGATGGTGACGGGGAACAGATAACGGTTGATCAGGGTCGGTTGCGAATCAGGGTTTGGCTGTGCAGCTTTGTTTTTATATTTGGGCATTACGACTTCCATGGTCCAGGTGCGATTGCCGTCAGGCGCGCGTTGAAGCTTGATGCAGCTTTGCCGGATGGTCGGCGTCTGTCAAATAACTGATGTTGTGAAGCTGATGGCCCCTTCGCGAGCAAGCCCGCTCCCACAGGGGAACGCATCCCCATGTGGGAGCGAGCCTGCTCGCGAAGGCGGCCAATCACTCTCCGACAAACCACCGGTAATACGGATTCCCGGCATCCCCGCGCATCACCTCGCGCATATCCCTGGCCCAGCCCTCACGGTCACCCTCATAGGCATGCAGGCTGGCCCGGTAGAACTGCATCAGGCGTTGTTGCTGGGTGTTCATGCGCTCGATGAACCCGGCATCGGCGTTCAGCAGTGCAGGTGACTGATGCAGGCCGAGCAGGGCGGGCAGCACTCGGGTGATCTCCCTGGCCCGCACCCACGGCGCGTATTCGATTCGCGGCTGATCGTCCGTCACCGGTTGTGCGTCGCCAGCGAAGCGTTCAAGCCCCGCACGGTCAGTCACCCAGGTGGCGAGCAACGCCGCGGCCGAGCCGATGCCGACATCCTGCAAGGTGCTGCGGACGCTGTCCTGCTGGAAGCGTGCGTTGATCTTCGCCGCATCCAGCTCAATCGGCTCCATCGAACCCACCAGCAGCATCTCGTGGAACTCGCTGGTCCAAAGGGTCGCGTAGGGGAACACGTCGAGGAAGCTGCGCACCAGTGAGCGCGAGTCGTCGATGTTCTGCGTCGGCAACGGCAGCCATTGGGCGACCAGGCCCTGTTTCTGCAAACGGCTGGCGGCCAGTTGGTAGAAGTCCCGGGAATACAGGTTGACCACGCCGGCAGCGGAGGGCGGTGGCGGTTCAAGGGTGATCAGGTCGTAGCGCTGTGGATTGCGCAAGAGTTCCTGGCGACCGTCGCGCAAGCGCACATCGACACCCGGATCGGCCGCGGCATTGAAATTGCCCTTGAACAAGGGTGCCGCCTTGACCACCGAGGGCAGCAGTTCGGCGACCACACGATGATCCAGGGCGGGGTAGCGGGTCAGGGCGCCGGCGGTGATGCCGGTGCCGAAGCCGATCACCAACGCCGAACGCGGTTCACCATTGTGGATCAACAAGGGCAGCAGCGCCTGAATCCGCATGTAGCGCAGGGACGGCATGGCGTCGCCGGTATTGGACACGCCTTGGATATACAAGCGCTGGAACGCCCGTTCGCCTTTGCCCTGAGTAACCACGGCGACGGTCCCGCCACGGCCTTCTTCGTAGAACGTCAGCGTGCCATTGCGCGCGCCCGGCAGCAGGCTGGCGAGCTTGTTGACCGGCGTGAACACGGCCAGTGCCAGGGACACCAGGCCAATGGCAACCACCGCCTGGCGCCGGCCTTTCTTCACGCCATGGCCCTTGCGCACGGCGAGGTACGCGATACCGGCGGCGATAATTGCCAGCAGTCCCAGGGTCCGTACCAGGCCCAGCATCGGGATCAGGACGAAGCCGCAGAGCATCACGCCGATGATCCCGCCAAGGGTATTGAACGCGACGACTTCGCCAACGTTACGCCCCACCTGTGCGTCGCCGACGCTCAAGCGCAGGGCCAACGGGAACGCCGCGCCCAGTAACAGGGTCGGTACAAATACAATGCTCAAGGCTGCTACCGCAAACCGCGTGCTCATGCCCGCCAGTTCACTGCCGCCCCATGACAATACCCAGGATTCGGCCAGGGTCTGGGCGAGCACCAGCCAGCGTCCGAGCAACGCCACTTCCAGCAAGGCAATCGCCCCGGCTGCGGCAATCAGCAAACCGAACACCCCCCAGGGATCGCGCAGGCGATCGACCCGACGGGCCAGCAGCATGCTGCCCAGGAACAACCCGGTGAGGTAGGTCGCCAGCACCACGGCAAAGGCGTAGGTACGGGTGCTCATGAACTGCACGATCGATTGCGACCACACCACTTCGTAGCCCAGCGCTACGCCACCGGCAATGGCGTACAGCCACAGGGCCAGGCGGTCGGGGGCTTTTTCAACGTGATGTTTTGCCGCCGCATCGACGGGGGCCACGCGCCGGCGCTGGAACCACAGGGCTCCTGCGGCGGCCAGCAGGTTCAGCATGGCGGCGGCCAGCGCGCTGCCGCGCACGCCGAGGGTGGCAATCAGTACGAACGCGGCGAGCAGGGTGCCGGCGATGGCCCCGGCGGTGTTCGCCGCATACAGTTGCCCGCCGGCCTTGCCCAGGTGTTGCGGGTCGGTGGCCAGGGAGCGAACCAGAACCGGCAGGGTGCCGCCCATCAACAGCGCGGGAATGCCCACCAGCGCGAACGGCAGCACCCAGGCCAGCAAACCCACGTGCGCTTCCAGCCAGGCAAACGGGCTGGCCGCGAGGCTCATGGCAAAGGTCGCAGCGACACCCAGCAGCGCCACCAGCACTTCCAGAATGGCGTAGAGCACAATCGGGTGCTGCATCCGGTCCGCCCAACGGCCGAACAGCAAGCCGCCCAAGGCCAGCCCGGCAAAGAATGCGCTGATCCCGGTGGTGATGGCATAGACCTCGACGCCTACGACCAACGACAGCTGCTTGATCCACAGCACCTGATACACCAGCGCCGCAGCGCCGGAGACAAACAGCAGCAGGGCGGGGATCAACAGCGCCGGGGAGGCGACTTGCGGGGCAGGTATGGCCGACGACTTGCTGGCGACACGTGAGGTCATGGATCTGTTGCCTTGTGCGAATTTTTGAATCGATTACAAGCTAGCGTAGGAGCTGCCGCAGGCTGCGATCTTTTGATCTTGCTTCTTTAAAATCAAGATCAAAAGATCGCAGCCTGCGGCAGCTCCTACAGTGATCGCATTCATCTTGCAAAAAAGTCCGCTCGCCGGTGAGGGCGAGCGGCGGTCTTACTGTGCAGCTTTCATTTTTTCAGCGATCTTGGCATCTACCGCAGCACGGATCTGGTCGATGCTGAAGCTCGCCGGTTTCTGGCTTGGCGGGTATTCGATGAACGTTTGCAGGAACCCGGCCGCTTTTTGTACGGCTTGAGCGGCCAGGTAGACGTTTTTGGTCTGCCAATCGTAATACTGATCGGAAACCACGTCGGCCCGTTCATACGGGTCCATCCTCAGGTTGAAGATTTTCGGTACGCGCAGGCACACGAACGGTTCGCTCCAGACTTTAAAGCCACCCGGCTCGCGCTGCTCGCAGAACACCACTTTCCAGTTATCGAAGCGCATCGATACCAGCACGCCGTCGTCGTTGAAGTAGTAGAACTCCTTGCGCTCGCCTTTAGGCTGTTGGCCAGTCAGGTAGGGCAGTTGGTTGAAACCGTCCAGGTGCACTTTGAAGTTATTGCCACCCGAGGTCGGTGCCCAGCCTTTGAGCAACTTGTTCTTCACGTCGGTTTCACCCGCTGCGGCGAGCAGGGTTGGGAACCAGTCCATGCCCGAGAACAACTCGTTGGAGACTTCACCGGCCTTGATCTTGCCCGGCCAACGAATGATCGCCGGCACGCGGTAGGCGCCTTCCCAGTTGGAGTTCTTCTCGTTACGGAACGGCGTGGTCGCCGCGTCCGGCCAGGAGAACTGGTTCGGGCCGTTGTCGGTGGTGTAGACGACAATGGTGTTGTCGGCGATCTTCAGGTCGTCGAGGGTTTTCAGCAGTTTGCCGACGTCGCCGTCGTGTTCCAGCATGCCATCGGCGTATTCGTTACCAGGCATGCCGCTCTGGCCCTTCATCGAATCGCGCACGTGGGTGAACAAATGCATGCGCGTGGTGTTCATCCAGACGAAGAACGGTTTGTCTGCCTTCGCTTGTTTCTCGATGAAAGCCTGCGCCGCCGCCGTGGTTTCATCGTCGATGGTTTCCATGCGCTTGGTGGTCAGCGCGCCGGTGTCTTCGATCTTGCCGTCGGCGAAGCTGTGGATCACGCCACGTGGGGTGTTGGCCTTGACGAACTCGGCATCGTCTTTTGGCCAGTACGGACGTTCAGGCTCTTCTTCGGCGTTGAGGTGGTACAGGTTGCCGAAGAACTCGTCGAAACCGTGGTTGGTCGGCAGGTATTCATCCTTGTCGCCCAAGTGGTTCTTGCCAAACTGGCCGGTGGCGTAGCCCTGGGACTTGAGGGCCTGGGCGATGGTGATGTCACGCTTTTGCAGGCCCACCGGTGCGCCCGGGATGCCGACTTTCGACAGACCGGTACGCAAAGGCGTCTGGCCGGTGATGAACGACGAACGCCCGGCGGTGCAGCTGTTCTCCGCGTAATAGTCGGTGAACATCATGCCTTCTTTGGCAATGCGATCGATGTTCGGCGTCTTGTAGCCGACCACGCCCATGGAATAGGCGCTGATGTTGGTCTGGCCGATATCGTCGCCGAAGATCACCAGAATGTTGGGTTTATCAGCGGCTCCGGCTGTTGCCGAAATCGCCATCACCGAGGCTGCCACCAGGGCGAGTTTCGGTAGCCACTTACCTATGCGAGTCATCTGACTGGCTCCTTTTCACTGCGTCGCCGAATGCGACAAACGTTTACTGCTGTCCTGCGTTACGTCTTTTTTACTGCGCTTGCTCGGGTGTGGCGGCGTCGTACGGATAGATCCGGCGCCATTCGGCCGCCATGTCGACGACTGTCCAGCCACGCTTGTTCGCTTCGTCCAGGGCCTTGTCCAGGCGACCGATCTGCGACTGTCGGTCGTAAGCCCATTCGCGTTTGGCGTCGGTGTGATGCACCAGCCCCATGAATCGTTTGCCGGGACCGGCGGCGGTCCACTGGAGCATTTGCAGGTCACCGTCGGAGTTGCCGAACGCCAGGATCGGTCGTTTGCCGATCACGGCATTGATGCTTTCCGGTTTGCCCGGGCCATCGTCGTTGTGGGCCAGTTTCGGCGTGCGCAGGATCGACGCCTGGCCGTCCTTGTAATGGAACGCGGTGACGAAGGTGGTGCCGATGACTTGTTCCGGTGGAATGCCGTAGACCTTCTCGGCAAAGGCACGCATGAACCCGGTGTCGCCACCGGAGACGATGTAGGTCTTGAAGGCGTTACCGCGCAGGTAGTCGAGCATCTCCAGCATCGGCTGGAAGACCATTTCGGTGTACGGCTTGCCGGTTTTCGGGTGTCTGGCCTGACTCAGCCAGGTCTTGGCGTAGTCATCGAACGCTTCGCTGGTCATGCCGGTGTGGGTCGCACCGAAGATTTTCATCATGCCTTCCAGGCCGCTGGCGGCCAGGGCCTTGTGATCGTTTTCCAGCACGGCCTGGAACGGCTGGGTGGTTTTCCATTCCGGGTGCTGCGCCGCGGTGCGCTTGACTTCTTCGAGGGCGAACAGCAATTCGAAGTACATCGGCTGCTCGCTCCACAAGGTGCCGTCGTTATCGAACACGGCAATGCGGTCTTCGGGTTTGACGAAGTCCTTGTTGCTTTGATCGGTCACCGCCTGCACGAACTCGATGATCTGCTTTTTCGACGGACCATCGTTCCACGAGGGCAGCGGTTCGGCTGCCTGGACCAGCAGCGGCAGGCTCAAGGCCAGAGTCAGCAGGAAGCTGAATAGGCGTTGATGGTGTAACGATTTCGAATTGGTCATGGGAAACCCTTCTCGTGAACGGGGTTGAGCGGATGAAGAGCAGAAGAGACTGATTCTCTGTTGCGCTCGGCCTGACTATGCAGCGTAGACAAGGATTCCCTGATTTGGCGCAGGGCCTGCTCTTTGTCCGTTTCGCGGCCGTAACAGGCCCGCAGGAAGCTTTGCAGGCGCGGGCCGAGACCGGTCAATTTCAGGCCCCGGCGGCTGCGTCGGGTCCACAGGTACAGGGCGCTCAATTGCGTCGGTTTGCCCTCCAGTTGTGCCGGAATCTGCTGCCATGCGTAGTCGGCGGACTCGAGCCAGGCGGCGTGTCGGGCGCGGCGTCGGGCCTGACAGTTGAGGTGCGCGCGGCGTACGAGCGGGCGACTGAACCAGCCCAGGGCCACCACCGCCAACGCCAGTGCCAATAGTCCGAACCAGTGCCCGGAAAGGTGCAAACGATTGTGCTGGCCGAGTTTTTTCAGGTCTTCGGTGATTGAAAACACCGGCTTGTAGGCGCTGTTGGACGCGGCGTCGAAGGTCACGCCAGGCACCGTGGCCGTGCGGGTTTGCCGGCTGCTGGCATCCCACCATTTCAGTTCGACGGCTGGCAGGCTGTAGTGGCCTTCGGTGTCGATTCGATACGTCACGCTGTCGATGCGCTGGCCGCCAATGAAGTTACCGCGACCGTCATCCAGATTGCGGATTTGTGGGGCTTTCGGGTAACGGCTCAGGCCCTTGATGGCCTCCAGCGTCGGTGTCGGCAGTGACATGGCCAGGGCACCGTCGGCCTGTAGCGTCAGTTCCCGGGTGATGCTGTCGCCGACCTTCAGCGGTGTCGCTGAATTGATGGTCTTCTGGGTGAAGCGCAGCCCTTGAGCCACCAGCACCGCCTCCCCGGGCTGGAATCCCGGCGGCTGTGCGGCGTTGAAGTGCAATGGCTGACTTTGGGCACTGAGTTCGTGGCTGGCCTGGCCCGGTGTGGCTTGAACGGTCAGTGCCGGAATGTCGAAGCCCTGGGCCAGGTTCGGGGTGATCAGGTAGCTGTAGCGCATGCCGTTGAAGGATTGGCCGTCGATCGTCTGGTTCAGGTGTTCGGCGTGGCCGTCCGGTGGCATCACCAGTGCGCCGGGCAGTTTCAGGTCGGGCAGGGTGGGGGCGTTGGTGAACCAGGTGTCGGTGAAGACATCGAGTTGCAGTTCGACCAGGCTGCCGACCATGACGGGGTCGGCGGGTTGCAGGGTGGCCTGGACTTTCAGTTGAGGGTCGGCGGCGAATGTGTTGAGGCTGATCAGACCGATGAGCAGGGCTCCGAGATTTGTGGTGAGTGGTCGGGCCCTTTCGCGAGCAGGCTCGCTCCCACAGGGGATTTGTGGCGGGCGTGGATCAAATGTGGGAGCGAGCCTGCTCGCGAAGGCCGCGACTCGGTTTTGAAGGCAGCTCATGGCTTGGCCCCCGCCTGATCCTGCAGGCTGAACTTCTGCTTGAGAAACTTCGCCGGCGACGTGGTCAGGTTCTGCAACCATTGCTCATCCGAGGCCGCTTGTTGGGTTTCCATCTTTTTGCTTTGGCCTTTACCCGGCGTCTTGTCCATCTTGATTTCGTCGGGTTTGACCTCCGGCGCGTTTTTCTCGGCGCTCTCGGTGTCTTTCTGCAAGGCGATGGCCAGGGCCAGGTTGGCCGTGGCTTCCGGGAACTGCGATTGCAACTTCAGCGCCTGGTTATAGGCCGCGATGGCCTGATCGAACTTGAACCGGCGCACGTAGATATTGCCCAGGTAGAAATACGCCTGGGGTGTATCGAGCCGCGCGAAGCTGGCCAGTGCCAGGTCGAAATCGGCCGCGTTGTAGGCGGCCAGCCCTTTCCAGTACGGATCGACGAACAGCGCCGCGGCCTGAGGATAGTGCTGGTGTTCGAAGGCCCAGCGGCCTTGCTGGTCGCGGGTGAAAAAGGCATCGGTCAGCGCATTGGCCTGTGCCGGCGCCGGTGGCAGGCCCAGGCCCACCGCCAGCAGCAGTCCCGCCATCCAGTTCACGCTCCAGCCCTTGCGTACGCTGAAGAAGGCGAACAGCAGCAGCGGCCAGCACAACCAGTAGCCGGCGTCTTTCCAGTGCAATTCACGCTGTTCGTCGCTGGCTGACTGGTAGTGCTGCTCGGCGTGCAGTTCGATCCAGTCCAGATCGTCATCGTTGAGGGTCAGGCTACCCAGCGGGGCATCCAGCGTTGAGGCAAGCTGGTTGAGGGCATCCTGGTCGAAACTGCCAAGTTGCGGGCGACCATTGCTGTCCATGCGTGGCTGGCCGCTGGCATCGCGGATGATCCCGCCGTCGCTGCTGCCGGCCGCCAGAATCAGCACTTGCAAGGCACTGCCAGCCAGTCGTTTGTGCAGCCCGGCCAGTGTCGAGGTGTCGGCGCCATCGGTGATCAGCAGCAGGGTGCCGGGTGTTTTTTCGGCGGCGAGCAGGCGCTTGGCCTGATCGATGACCGCGCCGACATCTTTCCCCGGTTTGTTGATCAGGTCGGTGCTCAGGGCCTGAATGAAGGTATCGAGCAGGGCCGGGTCGTCGGTGGCGGGCAACACCAGATGCGCGCTGCCGGCATAGGCAATCAAGGCGTTGCGCGAACCGGCGCGGCGTTGGATGAGGTCGTGGAGCTTGTGCTTGACTGCTTCCAGGCGACTGGGTGGAACGTCGCTGGCGTCCATGGACGGCGACAGGTCGACGGCGATGATCAGCGGCGCGCGGTTTTCCAGAAAGTCCGGGCGATCCTGTTCCCAGGTCGGCCCGGCGGCGGCGAGGGCACCCAGTACCAACAGCGCACACAGCAGATGCACCGGGCGCAGGCGGTGCCGGTCTTGCGGGGTAATGAGCAGATGCGGCAGCAGGTGCGCCGCGATGTTGCTGCGCCAGCGACGCTGCAAATCCTGGCTATGTCGCCACAGCACTGGCAGCAGCGCGCCGAACACGGCGAGCAACAGCCACACAGGACGCAGGAAATGGAAGTCGCCGAGGTTGATGTCCATCTCAGGTCTCCTGCCGTTGACGGGCGAGCATCAGCCGTGGAAGCAGCAGGGCGCCCAGGTGATACATCGCAAGCAAAGCAATGGCCGCGCCCAGCGGCCACCAGAACAGATCGCGTTTGGGCTGATGGCTGAGGGTTTTCACCTGATGCGGGGTGAGCTTGTCGAGGGTGCTGTAGACCTGATCCAGGGCGTTGCGGTCTTCGGCGCGGAAGAAGCGTCCGCCGGTGGCCTGGGCAATGTCCTGCAGGCCTTGCAGGTTGACCTTGGCCTCGCCTTCGGCGTTGGGGTCGCCGATGCCGATGGTGTGAATCACCACCCCTTTGGCAGCAGCCATGGCGGCCGCGTGATCCGGGGTGATGGCGCTGCTGGTGTCGTTGCCGTCGGTGAGCAGGATCAGCACTTTTTCCTGCTCGTGGGCCTGCTCCAGCAGTTTCAGGCTCAGGCCGATAGCGTCGCCGATGGCGGTGTTGGGGCCGGCCATGCCGATGCCGGTGTCGTCCAGCAACAGTGACAGGCTGGCGTGGTCGAGGGTCAAGGGGGCCTGCGGATAGGCGCCGGTGCCGAACACGATCAGTCCGATTCGATCGTCCTTGCGTTTGTCGATGAACCCGTGCACCACGTCCTTGACCGCGGCCAGGCGGTTGATTTTCTGGCCGTTGGCGTCGGTGAAGTCGGTGGTTTCCATCGACTGGGATATGTCGATGGCCAGCATCAGGTCACGCACCGGCTGCTGGCGCTCGATGGGCTGTTCCACCCACACCGGCCGGCTCGCCGCCACCAGCAACAGTGTCCAGACCAGCAGGTTCAGGAGCAACTGCCAGCCGTTGCTGCGGGTACCGGCCTGGCTGGGTGCCTGGCCGACAGCACGGCTCATGGCGCCGAAAAACGGGACGCGCACGGCACTGCGCGCCTCGCGGTAATCGGGCAGGTAGCGATAACCCAACCATGGCAATGGCAGCAGGATCAGCAACCAGGGGTAATCAAGCTGCCACATGATGACGCTCCACCCAGGTTTTGCAGGTGTTGAACAACAGTTGGCGCTGCTCGTTGGGCATGGCGCGCAAGGTTGCGTCAGGCGCGTAGGCCAGCAGCGACAGTTGTTGGCTGAAGTCGGCGGGCAAGGGTTGTGAAATGTGTCGCTGCAGGAATGCCTGCCAATCCTTGTTTCCTAACGCCGCAGGACCCTGTGGGAGCGGGCTTGCTCGCGATGAGGGCATGACATTCAAAATTGATGTCGACTGACAGGACGCCTTCGCGGGCAAGCCCGCTCCCACAGGGAATGCATTCCAGTTAGAGGACGGCATGGAAAGGGCTACGCGTTTGAGCAGTTCCGGAAGTTCGCGCAATGCATTCAGGTCATCGCTGCGCTGCTGCAACTCCGCCAGCCGTGCCAGCGCCTCGCGCCGATAGCGATCGCGCCGCCATTGCCAGTAACGTCGAGCACAGACCAGCAACAGGCTGAGCACCAACAATGTCAGCAATGCCCACCAACCCCAGGTCTGCGGCGCATAGCTGACCGGAGCCGGCAGGGCCATTTCCTTGAGTTGGTCGATACTCGGGATAGCGGGGTTCATCGGCGTCTCCCGGCGAGCTTGCCCAGTTCGGCGCGCAGTTGTTCGTGGGCTTCGGTGGCGGTGCTGAACATCATCAACGGCACCTGGCTGCGGCGCAGCAAGGTCGCGACGTCCTTGAGCCGACCGCTGAGAAAATCCCCCAAGGGCTGATGCACCTGTTGCCGATCCACCGCCAATTCCACCTGCAATTGCCCCTGGGTGATCAGCACTCGGCCGTTTTTCGGCAGGTTCAGCGCCAGCGGGTCATAGACCTGCATGGCGATCACATCGTTATGGGCCGCCAGTTGTCGCATGAGCTGCAAGGTGCGTTCGCCGGCCCCGGCAAAATCACTGACGATGCAGATCAGGTGGTCGTGACCGGCCACGGCCAGGCAATGCTGCAGGACCTTGTCGAGCTGGTCTGCGCCCTCGGCATCCGGGTTGCCCGCATTGAGTGCCTGGTTTTGTTGGGCAATGCGACTGCACAGCGCCTCGACGCGTTTGCGGCTGCGCAGTGGGGCGATGCTGTCGATGCGTTGATCGTTGAATACCAGCCCACCGACGCGGTCGCCCGCGTTGAACACCATCCATGCCGCCAGGGCGCCGAGTTCGGCGGCGACCGCGGATTTGAAGCTGCGTTGCGAACCAAAGAACATCGACATGCGCTGGTCGACGAGGATCAGCGCCGGGCGATCGCGCTCTTCGGTGAATGTGCGTACCACCGGTTTGCCGGTGCGCAGGGAGGCGCGCCAGTCGAGATGACGCAAATCGTCCCCCGGCTGATAACGGCGCAGCTCATCGAAGTTCAGGCCGCGGCCACGCAAGCGTGAAGCGTGATTGCCCGCGAGGATGCTGCCTTGAGGTTGGCGAGCGACAAAACTCAGGTCACGGGCCTTGAACTCCAGGGCCATCAACTGCGCCAGAGAGACATACACCAGGCCGTCGACGCTGTTCATGGGCATCAGGCCGGGATCGCGACTTTATCGAGCAGACGGTCGAGCACCTGGTCGGCGCTCACGCCATCGGCCACCGCGTCGTAGCTCAGTTGCAGCCGATGGCGCAGCACCGGGTGCACCACGGCGCGGACGTTGTCCGGAGACACGAAATCCTGGCCCTGCAACCAGGCGTCGGCCCGGGCACAACGGTCCAGGCCGATACCGCCGCGAGGGCTGGCGCCGATGCTGATCCAGCGCCCGAGATCGGCGTCGTAATCGGCCGGATGGCGCGTGGCATTGATCAGGTCGATCAGGTAGCGGTCGATGGCCGGGGACACGTGCACCGCGCTGACTTCCCGGCGCGCGGCAAAGATCACGTCCTGAGCCAGGGCGAACCCCTGCACCGCAGCCGTTTTGGCGCCGAGTGCCTGCTCTTCTTCGCGCAGCAGGCGCAGCACCTGGCTTTCGTTTTCCGCGCTCGGGTAATCGAGCAGCACTTTCATCAGGAAGCGGTCCATCTGCGCTTCCGGCAGCGGGTACGTGCCTTCCTGTTCGATCGGGTTCTGGGTCGCCACCACGATGAACAGTTCCGGCAGGGCATGGCTGTTGCCGGCCACGGTGATCTGGCGTTCTTCCATGGCTTCGAGCAACGCCGCCTGGACCTTGGCCGGCGCACGGTTGATTTCGTCGGCCAGGATCAGGTTGCCGAACAGCGGGCCGGGCTGGAAGCGGATTTCGTTCCTGCCTTCGACCTGATGCAGCACCTCGGCGCCGGTGATGTCCGACGGCAGCAAGTCCGGGGTGAACTGGATGCGACTCATCTTCGCGTCCAGGTGTTTGGCCAGTGCTTTCACCGTGCGGGTCTTGGCCAGGCCGGGCAGGCTTTCCAGCAGCAGATGCCCGTTGGCCAGCAGGCCGACGAGGATTTGCCGGATCACCTGGTCCTGACCGAGCACCGCTTCGGCGATGCTGGCTTGCAGGGCGTTGAGGTCGTTGAGTGCGGTCATGAAAGGTTCCTGCAAAAGGTCGAACGGGTGCTGATGGCCATCCCTGGCTACCTCTTAGAAAAATGCCAGGGTCAGGTTGACGCTGATGCCATTGCCTTCGGGCCGGTTCTTGGTGTCGAACTCCGGGACCCAACGGGCACTGATGTTGGCCTGGGCGTCGGCGAACTTGCCGCTCCAGCCTACCGTCGGGCCCGCGCCCACCGAGCGTCCGCGAAAACCGCTGGTGGCGCCGGATCCCGAGTCGTCGGTGACCTGCTGGATATAGCCTGCCACTACGCCGGCGTTCCAGCCGTTGCCGAAGCCGTGGGTCCACAGGGCGTCGAGGGTGAAAATGTTGCCGTTGCGATAATCCGTGGCGTCGTTCTCGGTGTAGAACTCCAGGCCACTCGACAGCGTGAACTCGCCGCCCTTGCCGTCCAGGTGAGTGAACGCCACGGTCGGCATGAAGGTGTAAGTGTTCTGCCCCGGGTTGGCCAGGCGATCGTCGTTGTAGGCGCCGGTCGGCACGTAGATCGGCAGCGAGAACGCGATGTGGTTGAGCTCGTCGAAGTGATAACCGGCGGCAATCGGCGTCACCAGCATGTCGGCGAACTGGGTGCCGGTATCCTCGCTGCCCAGGGTCCTGCCGCGAGGGCCGGTGATGCTTGCGGTAATGTCGGTGTACTGCACCGGTACACCGATGGCCGAGGCGTAGTTCCAGCGACCCTTGCCCGTGTCCCAGACGTGAGTGAAGTTGGCCATGGTGTAAGACACTTTCATGTCCAGCCCGGTACCCAGGGCGCCCACGATCGGCACCTGGGCGCTGCCCTTGAGGTCGCCGTCGTACCAGATGCTGGTCAGGGACATGACCCAACCCGGCTCCGGGGGCACGATCCCGGCATCGGAAAACACTTGTTGGCCGGTGATCGGGCGACCGACACCGCCTTCGGCCGCCAGGCCCCATGGACTGACGCTGACCATGCACAGCGCCAACAAGGGGCGCACTACGAAAGGCCTGATCATGAACGACTCCGCTTATGGTTGTGGGGTGGCTGGCGTCAGCAGCGGCAGTTTCCACTGGCCGTTGTTGACTTCCGGTTTGGGCAGATACAGGCGCAGCACGCCGTAGAACGGACCATTCGGTGCCGGCAGCCAGTTGCTTTGCAATGCTTTGGCCGGTGCCTTGTGCTGCACGTAAAGGGTCAGGCCGCCATCGGCATCGAGCTTGAGGTCGGGCAACATCCGCGAATTGATCAAGTAGCGATTGAGCGGGTTGGCCACCAGCAATTTGTTTTTGCCGTCGTACATGGTCAGGGACCAGAACGCATCGACCGGGGGCAGGGCGTCCTTGTCAAAATGCAGGGTGTAGTCGGTTTTCGACGCGTCGACCGGTTTTCCGTCTTTGTCGACAAAATAGCCGAAGTAGTTCGCCTCTTCGGCAGAGTTGCCGAAAATCCCCATGTTGGCGCCTGCGTAGCGGTACAGGTAGTTGCCCTTGAGGTGGTCGCGACTGCCGAACAGGTCACCGCTGCTGACCTCATGGGTGTCGACTTTGGTTTTCTTGAATTCGGCGAACTCGGCCCTGGCGTCACTGATGCCGTCTTCCAGCGTCTTGCGTTGTTCGGCGCTGAGGTCGCTGAGCTTGAAGGGTTTGCCGGCCCCGACGCCGATTTTTGCGAAACGCGCCAGCAGGTCTTTTTCCACGTCCTGGGCCGGGGTGAATGCCAGCATGAAATTCAGGTAGCGAAACAGGTCCGGGGTCTCGCTCATGGTCGGCGTCGGTTTCGGCCAGTCGATTTTCGGCGCGGCAGCCGGAGCTTTCTGTTTGACGTAGCGACTCAGGGGTTCGACCTTGTAGCCTTTCTGGATCTGCTTGACCTTGGCCAGGTCTTTTTCATCGAACAATTGCGTGCGGTACAGCGCGTAAGCGATGTTGCTTTCACTGCGGACCATGCGGTCGATGTCGACCGGTTGCTGACCCTGCCAGTTCGGGCCGACAATCATGTAGTGCCCCCCGTTGTTGCCCGTGCTGCGAGTACCCAGATAGCCAAAGTTCTGGGTATAGGCGTCGATCAGTTGCACCGAGTAATAACGGTGTTCTTCGATGGGCGGCAGGGTCAGCACCAACGGCTCGGCGCGCAAATCCATCCAGACAAAGGAGTAGGGCGTATCGGAATTCGGGGTGACGAACGCCGTGTCCTTCGCGGTAAACGCCTTGGCGGTATTGCCGATCTGATTGAACGGTGCCTTGAAATTCGGGCTCTTCCTGTCCACGGCCTGGGTGTAGAGGGTCTTGTACATCTCCACCACCGGGAAACCGTACAGATAGGCTTCCTTGGCAATGGCCCGGGCTTCGTCCGGGGTGGCGGTGAAGTCGACACTGGCCCCTGCACCACAACTGACGAACATTGTCATCAGGCTGAAACCGGCTGCGCGAAGTGCACCGTGCATACAAAAGTCCTTATTTACCGAAGGTGACATTGATCCCGGCGAACAGTGTGAATTGCGGCAAGCCATCGCCTTTTCGGTCAACGGTCCACTGTGGCTCGATAAAGGCATTGAGGATATTGGACCCGGACTTCCAGGCTTTGCCGCCACCCAAACCGAGTGGGATGTAGTGAGTGTTGTTCTTCAGGTCGAACGTCCAGATGCCGGTCGAGCGCAGGTACCAGCCTTTTTCCAGGTTGTGGATGATGAACGGCTGGAAAGTGGCGGATTCGACATGGGGGCGGTCGTGATCACCGGCGAACGAGCTCTGGTACTGCACCAGTGCGCCAAGGAGCCCGCGCGGCGAGGAGTCGATGGCGATGGCGGACAGTCCGGCCTGCCATTTGCCGGTTCCCAACTCATCCTGCTCAGCGGTCGGCGCAGTGATTTGCGGGCCGACGCCCAACTGCACGCCTTCGGTCTTGAGCAGGAAAATATCGAACAGGTTCAGGTCACCGATGCCGGTGCTGTAGCCGTTGTGGGGATCCGGGCGGGTGCTGACGGGAAGGGTGACGCGCAACAGTTGCGGGACGCCAATGAAATCATTCGGCGCCATGGGCAACGCGCCACGCAGCAGTGCGTCATTGGTATGAGCGTTGGTGTCGAACAACTTCGGGGTGTAGTAGTCCTGAAGGTTGACGCCGGGCGCCAGGTTCAGCGGGTTGTTACTTTTGTTGGCCGTCTCGGCGTTATCGGCGTGAGCACAAAAAGCAGGCGCGAGCGAAGTCACCCAGACGAAGGCGTACTTCCCCAATTTCTTTGACATTAATCCCCCGGCTCCCTGGTGGCTGATTGGGCAGACGGCCCTTAAGTTTGGCCGTAACTGCGTAATCCCTTTCCGATCAAGCCTGTAGGACTTATCGGATGAAGTTAGCAGTTAACCACGGGTTGGCCAGTCCTGTGGATTAATTCTTTCGTTTTGTGTGTGGATTCTCGTTATTTTTGTGTACTAAAAAGTTAATGCGGATCAGTTGGTTAGGATCATTAGCTAAAAATGTCATCACGTTGGAGTTGATTGTAATCCATCCGATCACTGATTGATCTCGTAAACCAATCGCATCCTATACATATGTACCGCACCTGATCGCTGCCCTGTAAACAAGCTGTGCCCTACAGACAAGGAGAGACTGTATGGCACAACGAACATTCAATGATGGGACGTCAGGAGACGTAGTAATAAGGTCCGGCCCGCCGGCTTCGGGTGGCGGTGGTGGTTCATGGGGAGGCGGTGGTTTCGGGGGTAATCGTGTCGGCGCGTCCGGCAATTTTGGTGGCCCGGGCGCCAAGACCATTGCGCTCAGGAAAAAGGCCAAACAGGAGCGAAAAGAGAAGGCGGCCAAAGATGCAGCAGACGCTGCAGCTCGGGCGCTGGAGCAGGCACGTGTACAGACGCGGCAACAACTGCTTGCAGGGCAGGCTCAGCGTCATGGCATCGTGAGGGCTGAGATTGACCAGGGCTTTGCGGCCAAGACTGCTCAGCTGTCGTCATCACTTGAACACGAGATATCGAGCGCAAGACAACCTCTTGACAGCGGTTCGAGTAGCGAACGCTGGCAACTGTATTTGATCAGCAAAGAAAAAAACGAAATAGATGGGCTGATCGCCCGCAAAACATCGGAACTCAATGCAAGGAATATCGTTGCCCGATCGTTTGATGGGCACGATCCTCTCACGCGTACGCCAGCTGATTTTCTGGTGCGACTGGACCAGTTCGGCGATGCGCTCGACAGTGGTTATCAGGCTTGGGAAAACGCCTATACAGCTGCCCATGAATCCCGGCTGCTATCCACTCAAGTTACTTCGCTCACCGAAAAGTCAAACAGACTAGCCAGTCATCATGCTGAACAGACCATTGTCTGGCGTGAAAGGGAAGCTCATTGGGAGCGTCTTCGGCAGATTGCCGAGCAACGTGATGCACGCATCCGTTTCAAGCAACAGGCAGATGCGGATACGCGCATTGAGCGCATCAGGCAAGCCAACACACTGACGTTACCTGCCACTGCGCTGGCCGCTGGCGGCGCGGTATTGACACCGCAAGGCGTGCTTGTTGCCCAGGAAGTTGCAGCAGTTCTCGAAAGTGCGGTTCAGGCTGGCATCAAAGGTCTTATCGATCTCGGCCGCATCGCGCTGAAAACAGGACCGTTGTTCATTACGGGGATGCTGGAGTCACCCGTCCTGGGCAACGGTGAGTTGACTCCGGAGCAACGAGATCGCTTGTTCTACGCCGTAGGTGTACCCGCGAGAACACTGGAGCTTTACGACGCTCAGGAACTGCAAGGGATTGCTGACGAACGTGGCTCGGTAGAAGCAGAGTACCGGCTCAAGCCCTTACCCATGCCGGAAGGTGTTGCAATTGTCATCGCCAGTACTGGCGGCGAGATCGACTCCCGGGTTCCGGTCGTCAATGCAGTACTCGACCCTCTGACAGGGCTCTACACCGCCGAGGTCCCTGGATCGCCAACCCGGCACCTGCTGTTCACTGCCGATGCCCCTTCCCAGGCTGCGATGCCTGGCCGGACGCCGTTGGCGGTGATGGAGCCCCAGGCTCAAGACATCCCCTCAGGCGTCGATCTGCGCATCCAGGATTGCATTGTTTGCGTGCCTGGCCTTGAGCCGATCTATCTGTCTTTCGGCGTCCCGCCTATGGGCACAGGCGTCGTTACAGGAACAGGTCAGCCGCCGACAAAAGAATGGTGGAATTCGGCGACTCAGACTGCGGGTGCGGCTATCCCGACTCAAGTCGGAGACCAGTTCCGAGGGCGCGAATTCAAGTCGTTCGAGGCTTTCGACGAAGCGTTGTGGCGAACAATAGGAGAGCATCACCCACTTGTCTCGCCCTTCGATGAGGTGAATCAAAAGCGCATCGAACAAGGTTTCGCCCCCTACGCGCCGAAAAGCACATGGGTGGGTGAAAGCCGTGAATTCGAACTGCGTTACCAGGAGCGTTCGGAGTTCTGGTCTGATCCTTTCAACCTCGACAAAATCAGCATCAAGACGCCGCAAGCTGCCGAAGGATGGCTCGGGATCGTCCCTGCGGTTGTTCCTTGGCCGATTCCGCCGGCCAGTAGCTGGAAACCCGTGGTGCCGCCAGGCAGCGAACACATCGGATCGACGACATCGGCGATTACACCGACCGATCCGTTGATTTATCCCGGTAGCCCGGCCATCCCCGTCCTACCGGAAAACGAGACATTTCCGGCTGTTGATGTAGGGGAAGTTGGTGCGAGTATTCCGGGGTATCCGGGGGATATGGAGCTTCCCTCGCCGGACGCTTTGTTTCGTGATCGACGGGACGATCCGGGGGTTGCAACCGGGGTGGGGCAGGTGGTTTCGGGGGTATGGTTGGGTGAAGCTGCGCGAGGAGAGGGGGCGCCTATACCTTCGCATATTGCGGATCGGTTGAGAGGGGTTGAGTTTGCCAATTTTCACCGGTTCAGGGAGGCGTTTTGGAAGGCTGTTGCGGCGGACGTATTACTTAGTGAGCAATTTAATAAAGGTAACCTCGAAAGAATGCGAAATGGTTCGGCTCCATTTCCCAAGGGGACTGATCAAGTCGGGGGGCGTAAGGCGTTCGAACTTCATCATCGAATTGAAATAGCAAAGGGTGGTGCTGTTTACGGCTTGGATGACTTGTTTGTAATGACCCCGAAGCGTCATATTCAACTGCATAAGGGACAACATTATGATTTTTTTTAAAGAGAAACTAGAGGACTACACCGAGGCGGAATTTCTGTCTTTTTTGGGTGAGTTCTTTAATCACACAAGCGGTTTAAAAGGACGGGCGCTCGAAGAGTATTGGGACAGGCTCTTAGAGCATTTTGAGGCAGTCACTGAGCACCCGGGACGCTCAGACGTCATCTTTTACCCAAAGGAAGGCCAGGAAGACAGTCCGGAAGGCATCCTGAAAGAAGTCAAAGAATGGCGCGCAGCCAATAACAAGCCCGGCTTCAAACCAGAATAACCTTCTATCAACACTTGCCGGCACTTGCCCCTGATCGAGCAAGTGCCCTTGTCTACGACAGCTTGCCCCAAGGGCTCAAGGAAGAACCAGGATGGAACTTAAAGCCACACTCAAGGATTACACCGAATCGGAATTTCAGGCGCTGGTCAACAAGATCTGGGCTGTGGATTTATCCAAGCAGGATCATGACAGGCTTATCAACCATTTCGACCAGATTGTCGGTCATCCCAAGGGGGCCGACCTGTTGTTTTACCCGAATGAAAAATTCAACTCGAACAGTCCGGAATCGGTGGTGTATTACGTCAAGGACTGGCATCGCAAACAAGGCGGTACTGCGTTCAAAGAAGAATCGGTTTCCATACCCGAACCATCGCCAGTGATGACACCTCTTGCACGCAGCTTTGCGCAAGTGCAAAAAATTGCTGCAGATGTGACAGCGTCGGAAGTAGCCGTTGAAAAAGCGTTTGGTCTGTTCGGGCAGGGTATCCAGCAACTGCGCGACCAGCTAAATGGCAGCAAGACGGTTTCTGATCGAGAAGCAGATATCCGCGCACTGGAACATGTTCAACATGCAGTAGTGATCGCGATCAGGAAGTTCGAATTCTGGAAAATGACGGTGCAGTTCGCCAAAAATGATGCCCAGCGTAACCTGACCTATGCGCGGACCGAACAGGCGCAGTGGCAAAGTCTCGCTCAGCAGATCAACGCGTTGCAGGATCGCTACACCGGGCAATTGGCCGCTTTTAGCCAGCGTCATCGATCTTTGCATGACGAGGCCGAGGCGTTGTTGATAATGGCACAGGACCAATTGATTCGTTCCCGTCGGCTGGCGAGGGCCGAACCTGGTCAGCCGGGCTACATGATCACGGCCTCATTGGCCTTTGCCCACAAGCGCCCCGAGGTTTTACTGGAGGGTGGTGCATCCGGTTTGCAGTTGAGCCAACAGATTGATTTGCAGACAGCCATTCGTTCGGTTGTTGCCGAGTTTACCTGGAGGAACACTTCAGGCGAACCGAGCGATGAGACACTGTACGCCGCCGTGATGCAATTTGAGTTTTCCAGCCGCGCGGATACTCAGGTCTACGGGCTCTGTGTTCCGTTGGTCGAACTGACGCCGCTCGAGGGTCAGGATTGGCTTTCGTTGGCGATGAAAGAGTCCGAGATTGATCTTCCTTTCCGAATCGGGACGACTACAGTGCCCGCAAGACCCGGAACGATGTTTCAGGGCTTGCGCGAGGTGAAAACACTGGCGCAGGTTTATATCACTCCGACCCCAAGCGCTAACGTGCCGGCCAGGGTCAGAGTGCGGGCGGCGCAGTTTGATCAGCAACGGGGCGCCTTTGGTTTCACCATTGATGGCACCACCCCCGTCACTGTTTGCTGGTCTACCCCGGTCCCCCTTGTGCGTCAGACTCCCGCAGCACAGCCCCCCATGCGTCGCTTGGGATTTGTGCAATCTTTGACCGTACCGCTTGTCGAGCCCATCACAGCCGAAGGAGCAACAGCCCGGTTCGCCGATTACATCGTGGTTTTCCCGGATGATTCAGGGGTTGATCCGCTGTACGTCATGCTCAGCACTTCTTGATTTGCCCGAACAACCGCTCTTCCTGCTCGCGCAATTCAGGTGTGAATTCGGCGCCAAAGTCTTCGGCTTCAAACACCTGCCGAATCTCGATCTCGGCCTCGGTGCCCGGCATCGGGTTGGGGCAGCGCTTGACCCATTCGATGGCTTCTTCCCTGGACTTCACTTTCCACAACCAGAAACCGGCAATCAGTTCCTTGGTTTCGATGAAGGGGCCGTCGATCACCGAGCGTTTGTCACCTGAAAACTTTACTCGAGCGCCCTTGCTGCTCGGATGCAGGCCTTCGCCGGCGAGCATGATGCCGGCCTTGACCAGTTCTTCGTTGTAGTTGCCCATGGCGGTCAGCAGTTCCTGGCTGGGCATGACGCCGGCTTCGGAATCCTGGCTGGCCTTGATGATGATCATGAAGCGCATGTTTTTTTCTCCGCTGGATTTGAATGATTCACTTCTAGTCGAATAGCAATGGCCTGAATCGACAACGCAGCAGGCGAAAATCTTCCGATGCCCCTATCCCATACCCCTGAGCTGCTGCAGGCGGCGATTTTTCGATCTTGAATCTTGGCAGTTTGTCAGAAATACAAATCAAAAAAATTCAAATGCCAGGAGCGCCAAATACCAGGACCCTCACGATTACAGGTTGTGAGATTACTGTGCAGTCGAACTGGATCAAGCTCGACTTGGCGCGGATTTTTTCAGTATTTATTGCTGGATCTTAGTGGTTACCGACTTGCTTATTGCCAATTAGTCTTAATGAACTGTCATTTTTGACAGTTCTCCGGGAAAAACATTTTCTTGATAATCGAACTATTGGTTCGTTTTATTCAGCCGTCGATCATCGAGATAACACTATGACCAGCAAACTTGAAACCGGGATCATGTACATATGTCACGGAGCTGAACATGAAGTCCAAATTGCAGCAACAGAAGATAGCCCATGGGTCAATCAGCAAGCGAGCCTGAACACTGATTCCGCCGAACCCGATTTACCGGTCACGACTAATCCAGAGATCGGTGTTTATAAAACCTTTTCAGAAGAAGGTTTTCTCTGCACGATAAACTGTCCACCCCAATCCGCCGAAACACCAGTTCAAGCGCTTCAGCTTCGGTTACAAAGCGAGTTCACTGCCGCACCCTACAAACTCGACTTTTCTCTCGGGCATCACCGACTTGCTTATGTGGACGCTACCGGTCATGAGCAGTTCCAGGTCATTGAGTTCGATGAAGGCGCAATACTCAATGCACGGCAGGTTTCTCACTACACCAGTCAAGCGATTCCGTTTGAGGGGCAATGGAAACTGCGTGACGAAATTCTCGGCCCGTCCAAACCGGAAAATGACGGGCAAGTATCCCAGGCTTTCAAAAGAGGTACTGCAGGTTCATACCCCGTTCGGGTTGTAGTCCCAAGTCTCTATTACGAGGTTGGGTACGCTTATCAAGAGTTCAATGTCACCTTTCTTGCGCTCACCCCGTGGGGTAACAACGCCACACTGCAGATCAACAGTAAACCGGTGACGGATGTTAGCAAGTTGGGCGTAATCTGTACTCGTGGACAGTCCAATACATTAAAGTTGTTGAACCCGGATCTGTTGTTGGAGGAATCAACGCTGATGTTGAGTTCGGCCAGCGATCTGGCGAAGCTGGGCGTTACCATTGAATATCTGGATGTCGCCAGACCTTTAGTCGGGGCGGAAATTTCCTGGCCCATCATTTCTTCGGCCTCCACGGGCAAAAGCGGGTGGTTCGAACTTGGCCTGAGTTGTTCGAAACTCAAAAAAGACTGGGAGAACATCAGCGCTCGAGTGATATCGGCAAACCTCGCTGATGAAGTGACAGCAATCAATGTGCGCGAACGGCCCATCTCAGATGTCGGGGCGTTGTTTTTTCCTGAAGAGACTGTTCCGCTTGAGTTGACGTTCGAGCCCTGGATGCTCGGTTTAAGGGTGGCACTCAAGGAAGAAGGTGCAGACAAACTGGGGATTAAAGCCAATCCACCGTTCGAACAATACATTGAAGTGACAGAGAGCCTCAAACTTTCCTGGGATGTAACAAGTGGGGCGAACACTGGATCATTCAAGTTTCTGGCAGTCTGTGAAGACACCACCACGGCGCTGACTGTAGACAGCCGGGTGATATCTAAAATATCAGCAGGTGCGTTCAAGGCGATCAAACTCAATGGCGTGGACATCGCTGATTTGAACAAACCTGATTTTGTGGTCTTTAGAGAGGACGTCAATCAACTGGAATTGGAAGCAAATCCACAAGGCCCGTTACCGGGAATGAAGGTTGCGCTAATGCCAGGAAATCTTCATCCCGATCTGGGCAATATCTACGATCCACCCCTGAGTGAAGCGAATGCGCAAACAATCCCTGCCAATGGATCGGTGAAGTGGACAATCACCGCAGGTAACAAAAGCGGTTTTTTTGATCTGCTTTTCAAGTTTACTGAAACCGATGAGGTGTTTCCGCTGCCATGGCGGTTGTTGTCCAAGAATCTGGCCGAAGAGGTGGACGTCGAGATCGCCGGAGCACCCGTCCCCGAAGCAGGCAATGTATTTA
>NZ_AKJO01000179.1:0-61913 GCF_000282295.1 Pseudomonas sp. GM33 | reverse complement strand
TGTGGCGAGGGAGCTTGCTCCCGCTGGACTGCGCAGCAGTCCCTGTTCGGGGTCGCTTCGCGACCCAACGGGACGGTGCGGCGATCCGACAAGCTCCCTCACCACAACAGCATACCGCCCGGTGCAATCTTAGGTCGGCTCTGCATCCATACGTCGAGCGATCACATCCAGCACATCGCAACCATCGCGCAACGGCACGCAGCAGAGCAATGCAAAGTCGCTCAGCACCACGGTGTCAGAGGTCAGGTCGCCGCGCATTGCGAGGTTTTCGAGGAGTTGCGTTACCGCTCGGATGCGGTAACTGGCGGTGCTAAGCAGTGAGTGCAGAGGTTGTGTGGTGTTGACGAACAGCGAGGGAAGGTCGTCGGCGTTGCTGGTTAAAGCCATATATTCATTCATGAGTGCTTACCAATTGTAGGTGAAGGACCTACCACTCAATCGTCGCCAAACAATAGGGTGGTAGCTGTACGCGGGTTGGCGAACCGGACAATGGTGAAACCGGCAGACCCGAAGGTCTCCCACGCACAGCTACCGAAAAAGCAGCCAAGCGTGATCAAAAGTGCTCCGAGAAATTCTCGGAGCCTTCTGCACCGTTGTGACCGAGTCGCCAAACCCGATACGCCATTTGGGCGCGGTCGGACTATAGGTCTCATGACAAAGGCACAGCAATGCGCAAGTGTACGGACATTTCCCAGTGTCGTGTAGGACGTTGCTTTTTCTAGCGTTGATGTCGGTTTGGCCCTTAAAAGTGGGACCTAAACGAAAGCGTTGGCAGGGGCATCACTAAATTCCGCGTACAAAAAAACCGGCCACTCGGACTAATGCCGATCAGTTAAGCCCCGGACATTGTGGGAGCGAGCTTGCTCGCGATGGCAGACTGTCAGGTACCCCTTGTTTGACTGTCCAGCCGTCATCGCGAGCAAGCTCGCTCCCACAAGGTTTGCGGTGATCAAACGCTTAACTGACTGGCATTAGCCACTCAGACCGGTCTTCTTTTCAGCTGCAGTTGCACGCTATCCAGTTCTACCGAAGATCACTCTTCACCAGCTCCCATCACTCGATCCTCAAACGCGGAGCGCACTGCATTCACAACACGTTGCGCCATGCCTTCATCTTCAAGCTGCGGGTATCCTTTCTTCAGCTTTCCGGACACCACCCAGCCGTTCTCCTTGATCGAACGGATGATGCGGTTGGCATCCTGATCCGGCATTTCGAGCACTTCTTTGAGTTGTTCCTGCGCTCGCTGAAAGATAACCAAGACTCGGGCTTCATCCGCCATCTCCGTACGAATCGTGTGCTCGACGACGCGAGCGGTGTACAGGACGTGTTCGGTCAGGTCTGGGTAGCGCCAGGCAAAGCCTGCGTCTTTGTATTCATCGAAGATGAAGTTGCTGGGAGTGCCGTCTTCGTAGGTCACGAGTTCGCCAAACCCATAAGCCGCTGCGTAACGGCGCATAAACGGGCGTGAAAACACCTCGAGCGTACGGTCGTAGCCTGCCCTGAAATCGATCGAACTGGTGATAGTGGCTGACACGGGCAGGATCACGCCGTCGGGCACTGCCTTGTCCCTGATCAAGGTGTCGTTGATCAGGAAGCGATGAATCCGGCCGTTGCCATCACGCATGGGATGGATGTACACGAAGCCGAATGCAAGCACTGCGGCGCGTGCCACTGACTCGGCACCCCGCGTTGCGATCTCGAACTCGTTGAGGCCTTCCAGTAGAGGGGCAAGTTCTTCAAAGTGGGGGGCAATGTAATGCACGATGTCCTCGCGCATTGTGGCCTGACCTACAAATACCGGGGAGCGCCGCAAGCCGAGCCCAATGGCATCTCGCCCCAGAATGCCGGCTTGCAGGGAACGCAGGCTGTCATTGCTTAATGGGGCTTCGATATGGCCGCAGTGCTGGGCAATGACATGCGCAAAACGCTGGATGCGATCAGCCTGGTCGGCCTCTTTTTCGATGAGAAAGCTGGCTCGTGACTCCTTGAACGTCAACCAACTGGCCGTACGCATCAAGATATCGGCACCAAAGGTTCGATCCAACTCCTTCAACGCCGCGCCGAGATCGAATTGCAGAGCCTCTTTGACTGCCGTCGTACGACGAACCAAAGGGCAAAAGCCGGGTGTACCGGGCAGGTTGTTTTTGACTCGCCAACGTCGAACTCGTGGTGCTTCACTACGGGTGAGGTAGTCCTGCGCAGAAAGTGCATCGACATAGCCACCGTTGGTTACGTCTGGCACATCCAGACTTTGCCCTGTCAGCCATTCGTAGAGAAACCCCGTGCGGCGAGCATATTGGCCAAAAGGCTCTCGCCGGCACCAGGCTTCGATAGGCTCGGGTCCGGTCTTTGCAAACAAGCGAGCAAAGAATTCGAGATGGATCTCTTCGTACTTGAGGCCGAATTCGAAATGCCCTGAGAAATCGTCGGCAGGCCGGTAGCTCGGGGGATACTGATTCTGCGTATGCCCGCTGCTTTCGCGACTGACACGTGTCGTGCCAATCGTCGATTCGACGCGCAGTGGCTGTGCCAGAACGATGTCGTACTGCTTTGCGAGTGCCTTTAAACCGACCTGCATTCACGGAATCCTTTACTGGGGCGATAAAAACGCTAACGAATGGCTGATCCTACTCGAAAACGTTAATTTTTGTAGGGGATGAAAAGGCTAATGGGCACCGAAATTCGCTAACAAATCCACATTATGTGAAAAAAACGCTAACGGAACTTTTATAGTAGTCGCTTCTGCGCAGGAGCACTGTGCGTATGGATGGGTGTCAGGTAAGCCGTCTGAACAAAAAAATTGCGCAGGGTCCGGATGAAGAGAACCCCTATGCCTGCGAGCCCCGATGGCCACAAAACTATACGAGCGCCAAGTCTTGCGGGTCGATTCCGCGCTGTTGCGAATGCAGGGGGAGCCTCGTGGCGCGACACGCCAACTGAGCTAGTCTTTGGGCAGCAGGTGGGTATCCGACGAGAACAGCTCAACTATGAAAATATCGGTAAAGGCCATCGATTACATAATAAGAGTTTTTAAAGCGGAATGGCCGAATTTAGTGTTGTGGGCTTTTTTGTTGTCACCGCTGATAGTTAGACTGATCACAAACCATCGATACTCGAAATTTGATTTGTTGGCCATATATACCGCTGCGATTTCAGTATTGTGGCTTTTGGCGATTCGATTTGCTTCGTTCAATCAATTCAAAACTCACGTCGTTCTTCTTCCGTTCTATTTGTTGGCGGCCGTCGATCTATTCCTTGTTCTGAATTTCAATTCGAGATTCACGGCGGCCTATGTGTTTATCGGTTTGAATAACTACAAGGAGGCAAGTGATTTTTTGTCGACTTATTGGCGGCCGCTTACCGTCGTTTTGATAATATTCGTCGCTTGCTATGGGGTAGGGCTCATCGGTCTGTATAAGCGTGAGTTATATAAAAGCAAGGGTGTTTTTGTTTTGGTCATTAGTGCTTTGTTTTTGGGGTATGGCGCGTATTTTTATAAAACGGTCAAGGTCAACTCTTTCGGGAAGCATGCGGTACTGGATCTCGTTGCAAAAGATCAAAGCACCCCCGTCGGGTACTTGTCGCAAATAGGCCTTACGACTCACCTGTATTTGCAATCAGAGAAGTTTATCAAGCAGCGCCAGGAATCGGAGGTGAAAATAACCAGTGTTTCGAATGAGTCAAATATAGAAACTGTTGTTTTTGTAATCGGTGAGTCATCGCGGCCGCAAAATTGGTCTCTCTACGGATATGACAAGCAGACCACACCGAATCTCGACAAGCTGGCAGGGATTTACAAGTTCAATCGCATGTGTACGACAGCCCCCTATACGTCGGTCGCCGTTCCCTCAATGCTCAGCCTTGAGCCCATTTCGGATTGGAATGCCATTGCGTCAAAAAAGTCCTTGGTGGGTATATATCGCGCAGCGGGTTACATGACCTATTGGTTGTCAGTGCAGGAAGTCGATAGTTTCGGCGGAATCATTCCGCAAATAGCAGCAGAGGCTCAAAATTGGCAATATTTTGAAAGGAGCTATGACGGAGCATTGATGCCGGAATATAAAAAAATATTAAACAAAGGCGATGCGCAAAAACAAGCCATATTTATCCATATCAAGGGCAGTCATTTCGATTACTCGCGCCGGTATCCAGAAGATTTCAAAAGATTCAAGCCGTCAACCAATAGCGTAAAAGATAAAATGATCGCGGAATATGATAATACCATCTTGTATACGGACTGGCTGTTAAGCTCAATTATTGAACAGTTGAGGTTGAGCAAAAAACCTTCGGTATTGGTTTATTCATCGGATCATGGCGAAAATATCATGGATGATAGCCGAGGGTTGTTGGGTCATGGAATTGGCAATAAGTATGATCTGCCGGTTTCGGCGTTTGTCTGGGCATCCGATAATGTTTCAGGCCAGCAAGCGCTCAAGCTTTCAAAATTGAAGGAGAGGGAGAATCAAAGAGCTAGCATTTCGTCCTTGCCGCATACGCTTTTAAATTTTACTGGCGTTCTCACGAGTGAATATAGGCGTTCGGATGATTTGCTTAGCAATGATTTTGTGACGTCGAAATGTCCATACCTGCTCGGCACAGGGTATGTTCCAGCGTTTGATTTTGATGCACTTTAAACCGGCCAGATCGTTTTTCGGCGGGGCAACATGAAATGGCGGGGAGGATTTGGTCTGCCGCTTGATGGAGAGACTGAACGTCCCCCAATGTGGCCCTCAGCTCGTTGACGATGCGTACAGGCGCGGCTGAAAGCCTTGAAAATAGTGGAGCGGGTGAAGGGAATCGAACCCTCGTTATCAGCTTGGGAAGCTGGAGTAATGCCATTATACGACACCCGCTCAGAGCGGCTGACTTTGTACCAGATACGCGCGGGAATTTGAAGTTTTTCTTTGCCCCAGATGGCTTTAGCACAGGTGAAACGATGCATGGACCGCATGACGGTCGATCGCGGGCAAGTCTCGCGCCTGCAGAATACGTTTGATTCAGCAGGGCGGGGCTTGCTCGCGATGACTCTGTTTCAGAGTGCCAATGCATGGTGGTCCTGGACGTAGTGGTAACGCGGTCGGCTATCGTGCTGGGCCGGTTTCAGGAACCCCATCAGTGCGTTGCGGCTGTCTCGGCAGGCGGCTTTGTGTTCCATGTCGAGAAAGTGGCCGGTGGCCTGAAGGGTCGTGAAGGTGGCGTGTTGCACGTGGTTGGCGAACAACCGTGCGCCATCGGCGGCGGTGTATTCGTCCCATTCGCCGTTCATGAACAGCACCGGCACGTTGATTTTTTCCGCCGCTTTGAAAAAGCATTGGCGGTCGCTGTGCAGCAGGTCGCTGATGTGGAAGTGCATCTGCCCGTATTCATGATCGGCCAGGCTGCTGACGTGCCGATAGTTGAAGCGCTTGAACAGGGTCGGCAGGTGTTTGCCGATGGTGCTGTTCACCAGGTTGCCGACCCGGTCGCCATCCCGGCTGCCGAGGTAATCGACGCCGCGCTCGAGGTAGTCGAGCATGTGCGCGTTGATCTCCGGGGAGAACGAGCTGATCACGGCTTTTTCGATGCGCCGTGGCCGTTGGGCCAAGGCGACCAGGGTCGCGGCGCCACCCCAGGAAAACGACAGCACGTGTTCGGCGGCGAAGTGGTCGATCAGCTCCAGGAGGATCTGCCCTTCGACTTCCTTGGTCAGCAATTTCTCGTGCAGGTTGTGGGCTTTTGACCGGCCTGCATAGGGCTGGTCGTAGCAGACGACGTTGAACTGCGGATGGAGGTTTTTCACGGTTTGTGCAAACGACGCAGTCGTGGCCATCGAGCCGTTGACCAGGATAATGGTCTTCTCTGCGGCGTCTGCGCGATAGAACTCCGTGTAAACCCGATACTGACCCTGTATATCCAACACAGCGATTTCTGGCCTCATGTCATAAGACTCCTGGCAAGCGGGTATGCGCGCAATAGAGATTGCACGAGCTTTGTGACAGGTAGGCATACGCCTGGAATTTGAGAGGCCCATGTCGATCCAATGCAGTCCGGTCGACGGGTATTGTTATTGGCGGGCAGTCTGCCGGGTGAGGCCGGAACCCTTGGGTTCCTACCGGCAAAAAGTTTCTTAGAAGTATGGGGTGACTCATCGGTCACATTTCGGCCGACGTCCTGATTCAAGCAGGGGTCACGTCATCGCGCAAGTGCCTTTGGTAAATTGTTCGACAACTTCTGCTCAGCGGTCGCCTGCTTAAATCAATCCGATCTCTTCATCGCTCAGTGGGCGGTATTCGCCCGGTTTCAACGCATTGTCGAGCAGCAGCGGGCCCATGCGTTCGCGGTGCAGGCGCATCACCTTGTTGTTGAAGTGGCCGAACATGCGCTTGACCTGATGATAACGGCCTTCGACGATGCTCAGGCGCGCGCTTTTCGGCCCGAGCAGCTCCAGACCGGCGGGTTGCGTGGTGAGGTCTTCGAAGGCGAAGTACAGCCCTTCGCTGAACTTGATCGCGTATTCGGGGCCGATGTCCTGTTCGGTTTCGACGTAGTAGACCTTGGGCAGTTTGGTCTGTGGTTGGGTCAGGCGCCGCGACCAGCTGCCGTCGTTGGTGATCAGCATCAGGCCGGTGGTGTTGAAGTCCAGGCGCCCGGCGATGTGCAGTTCGTCCTTGTCCGGCTCATGGATCAAATCGAGTACGGTCGGGTGCTGCGGATCCCGGGTGGCGCTGACGCATCCGGCGGGTTTGTGCAGCATGAAATGGCGCAGGGGTTTGCCGACTTGCAGCACGTCGCTGTCGACTTCGACGCGGCTGAACTCGCGGACTTCGCTGTGCGGGTCGCTGACGACGTTTCCGTCGATCCTGACGCGTTTTTCCACCAGTAACAGGCGCACCTGCTTACGGTTGAAGCACGGCAGGTTGCTGAGGAATCGGTCGACACGCATGACTTAGGGATCAGTGAAGAAAGGGCCGCGCATCTTACTTGATCGATTCGGACGCTGCTTGCAACTGCGCCTCGACCTCGGCGCAGCGCGGGCACAGGCACGAGGCGTTGCGCAGTTGCGCCGGCAGCGCCTGGAGCACGGCCGGGTCGATGCTGACGCCGTAGCACCAGCAGGCGCGGTCGGCGGTTCGCGGGTCGGCCAGGGTGCAGTCGTTGGGTGCGCCGCAGGCGGGGCAGAGGTCAGGCTGGTTCATGGATGGAGTGAGCCATTTCCACGCAGGTTCGGTTACGGCCACTTTGCTTGGCCCGGTACATCGCATGATCCGCCCGTGACAGCAGGGTGTGCAAGGTGTCATCGGGCTGCAGGGTGGTCAGGCCGATGCTGACGGTCACTTGCAAGATCTGGCCGTTGTAGGTGTAGCGCTGTTGCTCCACGTACTGACGAATTTTCTCGGCGATTATCAGACCGGTCTGACCATCGGTGTCCTTGAGCAGCACGATGAACTCTTCACCGCCCCAGCGGCAGACGATGTCGGAGTGCCGCAGGCAGCTCTTCAGATCCTGGGCAAAGCCATTCAATACCTGGTCTCCAGCCAAGTGGCCATAGGTGTCGTTCAACACCTTGAAGCGGTCGAGGTCCAGCAGCAAGGCGGTCAGCGGTTTGGGCTCGCGCCGGGCTTCGTGCATGGCCTGTATGGCCAACAGGTCGAAGCCGCGACGGTTGGGCAGTTCGGTCAGGCTGTCGAGGGTGGCCTGGGCCTGGATCCTGTCCTGAAAGCGCTTGATGACCTGGTTGAGCAGGGCCAGCACGGTCAGCGTGACCAGCAGGCAGATCAGCAGGTTGAGGTACAGCGACTGGCGGATTTCACCCAGGGCGCTGTCCTCGCGTTTGTCGACGAACAGGTACCAGTTCAGCTCCGGGATGAACCGCACATTGAGGAAGTGCCCTTGGCCCTGCACGGAATATTCGTAGCTGCCGCTGTGGGGTTTTGGCAGCCGACTGACCAGGTCCTTCATGCTGTCCAGCTCACTGAGTTTCTGCCCGATGCGCGCACCTTGCGGACCGCCTTCGGCACCTGTCAGTACGAGGCGTCCGAAGTTGTCGACGAAGTACACGCTGCGTTGATAACGCTGCTGGTACTTGTCGATCAGCTTGATCACGGCGTCGACGGTCAGGCCAACCCCGGCTGCGCCGATGAACCGGGCGTTGTAGTCGTAGACCTTGTAGTTGATGAAAAAGGTCAGGTTGTCCTTGTTGGCCAGGTCCGGGTCGACGTTGATTTCGTACGGATCCTTCATGTCCCGCACGCGGAAATACCAGGCGTCGCGGGGCTCGGTGGCCTTGACCTGCTTGAGCACACCCTTGGCGTGGTAGTAAGTCAGGCTGGTGTTGGAGACGAAGAAGGCGGTGTAGGCACCGTAGTGGGTCATGACCTCGTTGAGGTAACGGGTCATCTGGTCGGAATCCTTTTCACCGTTGACCACCCAGTCGCGCATGAAGGTGTCGCGGGCCATCATTGAGGAGATCAGGATCGGCCTGACCAGGTCTTTCTGGATTTCCGAGTAGACCGTGTCCGAGGTCAGCGGCAGTTCGGTGTTGACGATATTGTCGCGGATCGAGGCCCGGGAGGCGTAGTAACTGAGAAAGGAGGTGGCGAGGAAGCCTGCGCCCAGCAATGCGACCAGTGTGAGCACCAACGAGCGTTGAGAATACAGCGGCGAGCGAAGCGGCATGGCAGTTCCATTGGCAGTCATCCGATGCAAGCATTCTAAGGGTACTGCCGGGAAATAACTGCTCCATGTGCGCTGCGAATGGTCGTAAATCTTGCACGGACCTTGTGGGAGCGAGCTTGCTCGCGATGGCGGCGTGTCTGCCACATCAAGGCTGAATGTCACACCGCTATCGCGAGCAAGCTCGCTCCCACAGGGTTATGAGTCTGGTGTTTAGCCCAATGTTTTCAGATACATCCGCCAGCCGCCGAAATGACTGATGTTCACCGCACCCTCCAGCCCGTATGCCTCGCAGATAAACCCGCTCTCCCAGCGGCCGTCGGCCAGTTGCACCTTGCCCAGTCCCAGCGGTGCCGGAATCCCGGTCAGGAACGAACCCAGTTCTCGGCTGGGCAACTCCCAGACTTCCACGGCAATCGCCACGCCGCCATCCTTCACGCGGACCATGCCTGGACGCAACGGCGGGCCGCCGGCCAAGGCATAGAGTTGATAATCCGGCGAGCTGAAGGTCGTTTCCAGCAACCGGGCACCGCGCTGCCTGAGCTGCCAGTTCAACGCCAGCCCGTCCAGGTGCGCGCCGCAGACCACCAGCCGCGCCCGATCATGGCGGGCTACCGGCGCCGGTGCAGGAGCGGCCAGGCCTTGCTGGCGCTGCAAGGCATCCGCCACGCTCAACAGATACTGATCGGTGAAGGCCCGGCCAAACAAAGTCACGCCCCATGGCAGGCCGTTGTCCATGAAGGCGCTGGGTACGGCGACGGCGGCGTAGTCGAGCAGGTTCATGAAGTTGGTGTAGTAGCCGAGGTCCGAATTGCGCAGTACCGGTTCGGCCTTGAGTTCCGCCAGCGACACCGGGCGGCCGATGGTGGGCGTGACGACACAATCGAGGCCTTCCAGCGCCGTGTCGCACAGTGCCTTGAGCGCTTGCAGCCGGTATTGGGCACGGAAGGTCTGCACGCCGTCGACGGCGGGTGCCTTGGCCAATACAGCGCGAATCACCGGCAACACGGCCTCGGGGTTTTGTGCCATCAACTCCCCGGCCACGCTGTAGCGCTCGGCCACCCACGGGCCTTCATAGAGCAAACGTGCGGCCTCCAGAAACGGCGACAGGTCAAGCTCCACCGCTTCGCCGCCCAAGGCCTTGAGACGGTCGATGGCATCACCGAACAACAGCGGGCCTTCGGGGCAGCCAAAGAATTGCAGGTCCTGTGCACGTGGCACGCCGAACCGGAACGGCCGTGGCGTGCCGAACGCCGAGCCGTCGTTCCACAGCGGGTTGGTGCGGCTGTATTCGTCCCGTGGGTCGAGGCGTGCGGTGAGCGCCAGCAACCGGCTGGCCTCCCGCGCGGTGGCGGTGAACGTAGTGACGCAATCGAGCGTACGACAGGCCGGTACCACGCCGGCCGTCGAGATCAGGCCCTTGGTGGCTTTCATGCCGACCAGGTTGTTCAACGCCGCCGGCACGCGCCCGGAGCCGGCGGTGTCGGTGCCCAGGGAAAAACTCGCGACCCCGAGCGCCACCGCCAGCGCCGAACCGGCGCTGGAGCCGCCCGACGGATACTCCGGCAACACGCTGTTGGGGCACACGCCATAGGGTGAGCGGCTGCCATTGAGCCCGGTGGCGAACTGGTCGAGGTTGGTCTTGCCCAACGGAATCGCACCCAGGGCCAGCAGTTGCTCGACGATGGTCGCCGAACGCTGCGGCACGTAGGCAAATGCCGGGCACGCCGCCGTGGTTGGAATGCCCGCCAGGTCGATGTTGTCCTTGATCGCGAATGGCACGCCGTACAGCGGCAGGCTGTCGAGGTCGCGATCGTCGAGGGCGGCGAGGTACGGCTCCAGCTCATCGGTACTGAGCAAGTGGATGAACAGGTGATAATCCGGATTCAGCGCCGCGGCTTTGTCCCGCAGGTTCGCCAGCAGTTGACGGGGGTTAAGGCTGCCGTCGCGGTAGGCGCTGCGCAGGGCGTCGAGTTGCAGGTTGATATTCATGGTGTCAGTCCTTTTCAAAATGGGTTCAGTCAAGTTCCAGCACCACGACGCGCTGTCCGGCGCGCACCGCCGAACCCGGTTGTACGCGCACCTCACGCACCACGCCGGCCATGGGGGCGAGCAGGGGGATTTCCATCTTCATTGACTCCAGGATCACCAGCACATCACCGACCGCGACGCGCTTGCCGGCCTCGACCTGGACCTGCCAGAGGTTGCCGGCGATGTGGCTGTCGATGCTCTGTTGACCGCTGGCCAGCGGCGCCTCATCGGTCGCCTCCGGGGCCGGCTCTTCGCTGTCGAAATGCGCCTGGCCGCTGGCGATCCAGCGTTCACGCTCGGCATTGAATGCGCCTTTTTGCTGCTCGCGAAACGCGCCGATGGTCTCGGCTTCCTGCGTCAGAAACGCTTGGTAATCCGCCAGGTTCAAGTGACTGTGTTCGATGTTCAGGTGGAAGCGCCCGAGGGGGAAATCCTGGCGAATGCGCAGCAGTTCATCGGCGCTGACCGGGTAGAAACGGATCTGGTCGAAAAAGCGCAGCAACCATGGCTTGCCATCGAACGCGGCGACTTCGCGGTAGCGGTTCCACATCTGTAGCGTGCGCCCGACAAACTGATAACCGCCGGGGCCTTCCATGCCGTAGACGCACATGTAGGCGCCACCGATGCCCACCGAGTTCTCCGCGGTCCAGGTGCGCGCCGGGTTGTACTTGGTGGTGACCAGGCGATGGCGCGGATCGAGCGGGGTGGCGACCGGCGCGCCGAGGTAAACGTCGCCCAGGCCCATCACCAGGTAACTGGCGTCGAACACCGTGCGTTGCACTTCATCGAGGTTCGGCAGGTCGTTGATGCGGCGGATGAACTCCAGGTTGCTCGGGCACCAGGGCGCGTCCTTGCGCACCGTGGTCATGTATTTCTCGATGGCCAACTGGCACGCGGGGTCATCCCAGGACAGTGGCAGGTGGACGATGCGCGAGGGCACTTGCAGGTCTTTGGCGGCGCACACGGCGTCCCATTCGCCGGCGACGATGCCGAGCAGGTCGGCCAGTGGCAGTTGTTCGGGTTGGTAGTGGACTTGCAGTGAGCGGATGCCTGGCGTCAGGTCGATCACGCCGTGCAGGTGTTGGCTTTCCAGGGCTTGCATGAGGGCGTGGGCGCGAAAGCGCAGGACCAGGTCGAGTTCGGGGGCGCCGATTTCCAGCAGCAAATGCGTGTCGCCCGACAGCCGTGCAACCAGCCGCGTATCGTCCTGCCCAATGTCCAGCACCACAGGCGACTCAATCTCCTGTGGGAGCGGGCTTGCTCGCGAAGGTGTGTCAGTCGACATCAGGGTGGCTGACACACCTTCGCGAGCAGGCTCGCTCCCACAGGGGGTATTCCATTTCAGGGCCAGGGTGCGGGCGGTCTTGAGGTCGATGGGAGAGAACTGTACCTTGTCCCCCGCCTTCAGTTGACCAAGCTGCCAAAGATCCGCCTCGATCACCGTCACCGGGCACACGAACCCGCCAAGGCTTGGGCCATCCGGGCCGAGGATGACCGGCATGTCCCCGGTGAAATCCACCGCACCGATCGCATACGGATTGTCGTGGATATTCGACGGATGCAGCCCGGCCTCTCCACCGTCGGCACGCACCCATTCAGGCTTCGGCCCTATCAGGCGCACACCGGTGCGGCTGGAGTTGAAATGCACTTCCCACTGGGTGGCGAAGAAGGTGCCGATGTAGTTTTCGGTAAAGTATTCCGGGGCACCGTGGGGGCCGTAGATCACGCGGATCTGCCGCACGGCAGGCAACTCGCTGACCTGAGATTCAGGCAGTTGCGCCCCGGTGCTACGGTTGCTCAGCGCCGGCACATGCAGCACATCACCGGCGCGCAGCGCGCGACCGCCATGCCCGCCAAACTGACCAAGGGTGAAGGTGCTTTTGCTGCCCAGATAATCCGGCACTTGCAGGCCACCGCGCAGGCACAGGTAGCTGCGCGCACCCGCACCGGCAATCGTTCCCAGGCTCAACGTCGAGCCCGCCGGAACCAGCAGCGCGGTGTTCATCGGCACGGTTTCACCGTTCAACGCCAGTGGAATCGCCGCGCCCGTCACCGCGATCACCGCATCGCAATTGAAGCGCAGCAACGGTCCGCTCATGGTGATTTCCAGCGCCGCAGCACCTTCGACATTGCCCAACAACAGATTGCCCAGGCGCAAGGCGCGACTGTCCATCGGCCCCGACGGCGGAACGCCCACCGCCCAGTAACCGAGGCGGCCGGGATAGTCCTGGACGCTGGTCTGGGTGCCGGCGCTGAGCACTTCAAAGGTGTTGGCCCGATACACCAGCCCCTCGAGGCAACGGGTCCAAGGCTGGCCGCTGGCAAAAGGCGTATCAACCAGAATCTGCCGCAGGTAATCGCGGTTGGTTTCCACGCCGTAGAGCTGGCTGTCATCCAAGGCCTGGTGCAGATCGGCAGCGGCTTGCTCGCGGGTCGGTGCCCAAGTGATGACCTTGGCGATCATCGGGTCGAAGTACGGCGGGATCTCACAACCGGCCTCGACCCAGGTGTCGATGCGCAGCTGTTTGCCGTCGGCGGCGGGGAAATTCACCGCCGTGAGCAAACCGGGGCTCGGCTGGAAGTCGCGACCCGGATCCTCGGCGTAGAGGCGTGCCTGAATCGCGTGGCCATCAGCTTTCAAATTCTGGCTCAATTTGCTCAGCGGCGGCAGCTCACCGGCCGCCAGTTGCACCATCCAGCGCACCAGGTCGACGCCCCACACCTGTTCGGTGACGCCATGTTCCACCTGCAAACGGGTGTTCACTTCCAGGAAATAGAAACCCCGGGCATCGCTGTCGAAGACGAACTCCACGGTGCCGGCGCTGCGGTAGTTCACCGCTTTGGCCAGTTTGATCGCCGCCGCGCACAGTTCATCGGCCATGCCCGCTGGCAGGTTCGGTGCCGGGGTTTCCTCGAGGACTTTCTGGTTGCGCCGCTGCACCGAACAATCGCGCACGCCAAGGGCGATCACTTCGCCGCGACCGTCGCCGAACACCTGCACTTCCAGGTGACGGGCGCGCTGGATGTACTTCTCGATGAACACCCCGGCGTCGCTGAAATTATTCTGGCCCAGGCGTTTGACCGCTTCGAAGGATTCGCTCAACTCGGCCGCGCTGCGGCACACGCGCATGCCGATGCCGCCACCGCCGGCGGTGCTCTTGAGCATCACCGGGTAGCCGACCTGTTCACCGGCGATCAATGCGGCGTCGAGGCTCTCGAGCAACTCGGTGCCTTCAAGCATGGGCACACCCTGTTGTTTGGCCAGGGCGCGGGCGGTGTGCTTGAGGCCGAACACTCGCAGTTGTTCCGGTGTCGGGCCGATGAAGGCGATGTCGGCGGCTTCGCAGGCTTCGGCGAATGTGGCATTTTCCGAGAGGAAGCCGTAACCGGGATGGATCGCGGTGGCGCCGCTGGCTTTGGCGATGGCGAGGATTTTATCGACCGCCAGGTACGTGCCGGCGGCTGCGCCTTCCCCGAGGCTGTGCGCCTCGTCGGCCTGCAGGATGTGCAGGCTGGCCGCGTCGGCTTCGGAGTAAACGGCGACACCCTGCACGTGCAGTTCACGCAAGGTCCGCAGGATGCGACAGGCAATGGCGCCACGGTTGGCAATCAGGACTTTTTCGAACATGGCATAACCCCCGGAGGCGATTGCGCATCAGCCTCGACTGGGATGCGGGCCGTCCCGCAGTTTTTCGATGAGCGCCGGGGTCGTCCCCGACGGCAGAATCAGATTTCACATACACCGCCGAACTCCTGTGGGAGCGGGCTTGCTCGCGAAGGGGGCGTGTCTGTCGACTTCGATGTGTCTGACTCACCGCTTTCGCGAGCAAGCCCGCTCCCACATGGGGATTTGTGGTGCGTTTACTGTTTGAGGCACTGGCCGGAACGGGCCTGACACAGGGTGAACAGCCAGCGGCGCAAGCGCGCGAGTTTCAGTTCCATACCAGCAGCTCCGCAGGGGTGGGGTTGTAGGCGTTGCACGGATTGTTCAGTTGCGGGCAGTTGGAGATCAGCACGATCACGTCCATCTCTGCGCGCAGGTCGACGTACTTGCCCGGCGCGGAAATCCCGTCTTCGAACGTCAAGCCACCGTCGGCGGTGACCGGCACGTTCATGAAGAAGTTGATGTTCGGCCCGATGTCGCCTTTGCCCAGGCGTCCGTCGTGGACACAGGCGCGCAGGTAGTTGTCGCGGCAGCTGTGCATGTAGCGTTTCTCCAGGGCGTAGCGCACGGTGTTGCTCTCTTGCGCACAGGCGCCGCCGAGGGTGTCGTGACGCCCGCAAGTGTCGGCGACGATGGTCAGCATCGGTTTGCCGAGGTTGGAATACAGCACGCTGCCGGTGCTCAGGTACACGCTGTTCTGCCGGCGCAATGTGCGCTGCACGTCGTAGCGTTCCTTGGGATTGGCGACACTGTAGAACAAGGTGTCGACGGCCTGATTGCCTTCCAGATCGAGGATGCGCAGGGTCTGGCCGGCCTTGACCTCCATCAGCCAGGGTTCGCCGGCGGGGATGGTGGCGCGGTAGATCGCGGTGTCTGGTTGCCTGCTTGTATGAACGGCAGCGGTAGCGATTGCGAGTGACATGGCAGCGATCCTCAGGCGAACAGACGGTCGGTATTGATGAAGCCGCGCTCGTTTTCCGGGCGCGAGGTGCGGCAGTGTTCGGCGACGCTGGCGTCGGCGTTCATCCAGCTGAGCTTCAGCGGTTTCGGTGCATATTCCGGCGATGGATCCATCGGGTGCTGCAGGGCGGTGAGCACCACCAGGGTGTCCATCGGCGCGTACAACTCGATGTAGTCGCCAGCCTTGGAATTGCCCTCGACGAAATGGAAACGTCCGGCGTCATCGACGTTTACACGACTGAACAGGTTGAGGGTCATCAGCAGGTCGGACAGGCCCAGTCCCCACTTGCCCAGTTCCACCAGCAGGTTGTCGGTGCCGTTGCGGAAGAAGCCGTTGCGCAGTTCCTGGTAGCGGCCGGCGCCGTATTTTTCTGCCACTTCTTCGGCGCAGAGCACGCCGCCCAGGCTGTCGCTCCAGCCGCAGGTGTCGGCGGTGATGGCGGCCAGCACGCGGCCCATGTCCGAATACAGGCAATGGCCGGCGGTGAGCTTGCCGGTGTGTTGGCATTTGAGGCTGTCGGGCAGGTTCAGGCGCTCGGTTTTTTCGTTGGCGTTGAGCAGTGTCAGGCTGACGTTGGCGCCGCCGCGCAGGTCGGTCAGGCGCAGCAATTGGCCGCGCTTGAGCACGAAGGAACGATGGCCGCCGCCGGGGAGCATTTCTTCGGCGAAGGGCGGGAACAGCTGGGTCGAATCAGTCATTGTGAAAAATCCTCTAAGCGATACGAAGCGTGCCCGCCAGCGGCAGCGGCAGGGCGTCGACGGCTTTGCACTGGGCGCGGCGGTCGCTGTTCAACGGGATGTCGTAGGTGATGCGTGCGCCATAGCGACCAGGCGCATGCGGGTCGAGACGGACCTTGTCGAACACCAGCAGGCGGGTGCCGAGGCTGAAGCCTTCGGAGAGGTCATGGGTGACCATGAACACTGTCAGCCGGGTCTCGCGCCACAGTTCCAGGAGCAAGGCGTGCATGTCTTTGCGGATGCCCGGATCGAGAGCGCCGAAGGGTTCGTCGAGCAGCAACACCCGAGGCTTCATGATCAGCGCCTGGGCAATGGCCAGCCGTTGTTGCATGCCCCCGGAGAGTTGCGCCGGGTACTTGTCCAGCGAATGGCCGAGGCCGACTTTGTGCAGCAGCACCGAGGCCTGTTCGCGCGCCTCTTTTTTCGCACTGCCGAACAGGCGCCCGAGCAAGGGCGAACGCGGCAGTTCGAGGCCGAGGGCGACGTTGTCCAGCACGCTCAGGTGGGGGAACACCGAGTAGCGCTGGAACACCACGCCACGGCTGGCATCCGGTTCACCGGCCAAGGGCTGGCCGTCGAGCAGGATCTCGCCGCGACTGGCGCGTTCCTGGCCGAGCAGCAGGCGCAGAAAGGTCGATTTACCACAACCGGACGCACCCACCAGTGTGCAGAACTCACCCTCGTTGACGTCCAGGTTGAGGCCTTCGAGCACCACCTGATCGGCGTACTGCTGCCAGACGTTTTTAACGGTGATGAAGCTCATTTGGCGGCCCCCTCATACCAGGGGAACGCACGCCGAGTCAGGCGTTTAAGGCCCCAATCCATCAGCCAGGCGAGCAGGGTGATCCACGCCACGTAGGGCAAGATCACGTCCATCGCCAGGTAGCGGCGCACCAGGAAGATCCGGTAGCCGAGGCCGTCGGTAGAGGCGATGGCTTCGGCGGCGATCAGGAACAGCCACGCCGAGCCGAGCATCAAGCGCAGCGAGATCAACAACCGTGGAAGCAGTTGTGGCAGCACCACCCGCAGCATCAGGGTCCAGGTGGACGCGCCGAGGGTCTGGGCCTTGATCAGCAGTTCCACGGGAATCTCCCGGGCACGCTGTTCCAGGTCCCGGGCCAGCGCCGGGGTGATACCGATGACGATCAGCATCACTTTCGACAATTCCCCCAGGCCGAAGACGATGAACAGGATCGGCAGGATCGCCAGCGGCGGCACCATCGACAGCACCGTCAGCAAGGGTGACAACGGCGCACCGAACAGCGGCAGGGTGCCGGCGGCGATGCCCAGGCACAGCCCGGCCAGGGCGCTGATGCCCAGGCCGATGGCCAGGCGTTGCAGGCTGGATGCCGTGTCCTCCCAGAGCAGGTAGTCGCCGGTGCGGGTGTCGGCCAGGAAGGCCAGGCGTTTCACCGCATCGGTCATCTGCACGGCGCTGGGCAGCAGCTTGTCGTTGGGGTTGTCCGCCAGTCGCTCGGCCGAGCCCATGAAATAGGCGAACAGCACCAGGGCGAAGGGCAGGATCACCAACAACAGGCGACTCGGGCGGTCCGGGTGACGGTTGATCAGGCGCATGGCCGGTTCTCCTGATTACAGCTTGGCGTCGGCGGCCATCTGCACGTAGCTGGGGTCGAAGCGCAGCTTGAGGTTGCCTTTGTCGCCGCTGGTCACGCCGTTGGCGAAGGCCATGCCGACGGCGCTGGTGTCCTTGGCGCCTTCACCGAGCAAGCCGTGCTGGAAGGAAAACTCGGCGACCTTGCGCATGGTTTCCGGCAGTTGCTTGCTGGTGGAAAAGGCGAGGGCTTCCTTGGGCGTGGCGAACAACTTGGTGGTGTCCAGTTGCGCCTGGAAACCCGCCAGGTCAGTGCCCGAGGCCTTGGCCATGTGTTCCAGCGCGGCTTTGCTGGCGGCGTTTTTCGCGTTCATCAACTCAACCACTTCAAACCAGGCACCGGTCAGTGCCTTGCCCAGGGCCGGGTTGTCTTTGAGGGTGGCGCTGTTGACCACCATCATGTCCATGATTTCGCCGGGGATCTGGCTTGAGTTGAACACTTCAGTCACCGCGGGCTTGGCCTTGATGTCCGATAGCATCGGGTTCCAGGTGGTGACGGCGTTGACCTGTTCGGTGTTGAAGGCGGCCGAGATATCGGCGTCGGAGGTGTTGACCACTTTCAGGTCTTTCTCGGTGAGGTCCACCGAATCCAGCGCCCGGGCCAGCAGGTAATGGGAGACCGAGAGCTCCACCAGGTTGACGTCCATGCCCTTGAGGTCGGCGACCTTCTTGCCTTCGCCCTTGAGCACGATACCGTCGTTGCCGTTGGAAAAGTCGCTGACGATCAGCGCGGTGCTGTCGACGCCGCCGGCGGCCGGAATGGTCAGCGCGTCCATGTTGGTCATGGTGCAGCCGTCGAACTGGCCGGCGGTGTATTGGTTGATCGATTCGACATAGTCATTGAGCTGCACCACATCGATCTGGATGCCGTACTTCTTCGCCCATTTGTCGACGATGCCCTGGCTGCCGGCGTACTCCCACGGCATCCAGCCGGCGTAAATGGTCCAGCACACGCTGAAGTGGTCTTTCTGGGCGGCCTGGGACGAGAAACTCACGAGGGCGGCGAACGCAGCAGCGAGCAGGGCGGGTAAACGAAGCTGGGACATGGTGGTTCTCCAGTTGATCAAGGACGCACAGGACGGCAGCGGCACCGCTAACGGTGGCTTGTCTCCCGGGCTTTTGTCCCGCCGTGTAACCTCAACTGGAGGTCGCCAACTCTCGGACCAGTCACTCGCAATTGCGAGCCGGAACCCTAGTCAGCCATTTGCAAATTGTGGTGCCGCGAACCTGTATTGACTCCTGCACGCAGTTGTTAAAGCGAGAGACGTGCCAAGTTGGCCCGAGCGCTCTAGCGTGGGCGACAGGGCGGTCGACGGTGTTGATGGGAGGGGCGCACTGCCTTGTGATGGTGCGCGGGTGCACCGCTTTGGAACCTGTCCGCCGCTGATCAGAAGGAGGGTGCAACATCGCACTTGGCAGGGGATTGCCAGTCAAAACAGATGTCAGTCGGTGTGTGCCGACTGCTGTCACAGGTCTTTACGGAGGCCGCTATGTTACGTCGATTGTTGTTGGGGGCAGTGCTTGGTCTCGGACTGTCTGGCTGCTACTACTACGACGGTCCCGCCGACGTCTACGGGGGATCTTATTACTACCCCGGTTACTACTCGCCTTATTACTACGGTTACTACGGTCCGCGTTACTACGGTGGTTATCGCGCCTATTACTACGGTGGGCATGGTTACTCCCGTGGCCACGGGTATTACGGCGGTGGACATCACGGTGGTGGATATCGCGGTGGGCATCGTTAATCAGGGCGTGAATAGATGAAAAACCTTTCATCGGGCAGATGTTTCTACTTGTTTCGGTGACGCACCAGATCCCGAATTCGATGTCTGATCTTTCGACAGTCAGCGAACATTTGACTGTCGCCTGCCAGCGTCGCTGGTGTGGCTCACCCGCGGTCCAGGAGGCCGCCATGCTCTGTCAAAAAACGCTACGGCGAATTCTTCTGCTTGCTGTATTGGGATTGTCACTGGGTGGGTGTGTGCCTTACTACGATGAAGGAGGCAGTTACTACAGTTCCGAGGTCTATACCTCGCCATCGCCAACCTATTACGCCGGAGGGAGTTCCTACTACTCCAATGGCGGCGGTTACTACACACCGCCGCCCCGGTACTACATGCCGCCTGCGCGGTATTACCAGCCGACACCGCGTTATTACTCACAGCCGCGGATGTATCAACCGTCGCGCCATTACCAGTCGGCCCCTCGTTATTACCAGCCGTCGCGGGGTGACTACCGCGCGCATCAGAACCATGGCTGGGACGGCCGTAACCGCGGAGGCTGGAACAATGACTATCGCGGTCACGATGGGCGCAGCAATCGTGGTGGGCGTGGTGATCACAACGGACGGGGCGGTCAACGCTAGCCAGTCGCAGTTCTAATGTGGGAGCGGGCTTGCTCCCACAGTGTTGTGTGCAGTTTTCAGTATTCGGACAAATCCGCCAGCGGATGCCGACCTTCCCAAGCCTTGTGAAAATGCGCCTCGACCACCGCATCCGGCACGTTGTTGATGTCCGGCCAGTGCCAGTGCGGCTTCTGGTCCTTGTCGATCAACCGCGCACGCACGCCTTCGCTGAATTCCGGATGACGACAGCAATTGAGGCTCAGGGTGTATTCCATCTGGAAGACTTCGGCCAGCGACAGGTGCCGGGCCCGGATGATCTGTTCCCATACCAGATGCGCAGTCAGCGGCGCGCCTTCACTCAGGGTCCTGGCCGCGCGGCTGAGCAACAGATCGCTGTGGTCGCGCAGGGCGCTGATGGCCTTCCAGGCGCAACGCACATCGCTGACATCCAGTAGCTCGTCGATCTGCCGACGGCGCGGCAACCACTGGGCTTCGGGCATCTGCGCCACGGCTTCCTGCTGCAAGGCCTTGAGCAGGCTGTTGAGCTGCATGGGTGTCTGTTCCTGCCAATTCAATTGCAGCAGGCCTTCGATCAGCTCCGGCTGCTGCTCATCGAGCATGAAACGATCCGCCAGGTCCAGATCGATGGCATCGCGGCCGTTCATGTGCGCGCCGGTCAGGCCCAGGAACAACCCAAGCTTGCCGGGCAGGCGCGACAGGAACCAACTGGCGCCAACATCCGGGTACAGGCCGATGCTGATCTCCGGCATGGCCAAGCGGCTGCTCGGCGTGACGATTCGGGTGCTCGCTCCTTGCAACAGTCCCATGCCGCCGCCGAGCACATAGCCGTGCCCCCAGCAGATCAACGGCTTGGGGTAGGTGTGCAGTTTGAAGTCCAGGCGATACTCCGCCGCAAAAAACTGCGCAGCCAGTGGCGGTACTTCCCCCGGATGGACGCGACAGGCTTCCACCAGGCTGCGAACCTCACCGCCGGCGCAAAAAGCCTTGGCGCCATTGCCGCGCAACAGGACGCAGACGATCTGTGGGTCCTTGGCCCAGGCTTCCATGCGGTCGCGCAGGGCGTTGATCATCGGCAGGGACAGGGCGTTCAGGGATTTTTCGGCGTCCAGGCTGGCGATGCCGATGCGCGCGCCGTCGGTGCCGGTGAGTTCTTCGAAGTGCAGATTCATCGTGACCTCGATCGGGAATTTGAGGGTTAAGTATGATCGCTATGTGGGAAAGTGCCGGATCTGCATCAGATCAATTGACAAGCGTGGTGAGCTTTCCTAGGGTTCGCCCCATTGTTTTTGCCGGATGTAACCATGACTGCTGACGACCGTATCAAACTCGAACCGGGCTGGAAGGAGGCACTGCGTGCCGAATTCGACCAGCCTTACATGGCAGAGTTGCGAAATTTCCTGCAACAGGAGCGGGCGGCCGGCAAGGAGATCTATCCGCCGGGGCCGATGATTTTCAACGCGCTCAATTCCACGCCGCTGGACAAGGTCAAGGTGGTGATTCTCGGTCAGGATCCCTATCACGGCCCGGGCCAGGCTCACGGTTTGTGCTTCTCGGTGCAACCCGGCGTGCCGGCGCCACCGTCGCTGGTGAACATCTATAAAGAGCTCAAGCGCGACCTGAATATCGACATCCCCAACCATGGCTACTTGCAGAGCTGGGCCGATCAGGGCGTATTGATGCTCAACACCACCATGACCGTCGAGCGCGCCAACGCCAATGCCCACAAGGACAAGGGCTGGCAGTTTTTCACCGATCGGGTCATTGAAGTGGTCAGTCAGCAGCAGCCGCATCTGGTGTTCATGCTGTGGGGCGCCCATGCTCAGAGCAAGCAGAAGCTGATCGATGCGACCAAGCACCTGGTGTTGACCTCGGTGCACCCGTCACCGCTGTCCGCCTATCGCGGCTTCCTCGGTTGCGGGCACTTCAGCCGCACCAACAAGTTTCTGGAGCAGAATGGCGAGTCGCCGATCGAGTGGCGGTTGCCGCCGGTTTGATGATTGCCCGGGCGGGCCTTTGTGGCGAGGGAGCTTGCTCCCGCTCGGCTGCGCAGCAGCCGTAAATCCTGCATATGCGGTGTGACTGTAGAATCCGGATGTGGAAAGGGGGGGGGCTGCTTCGCAGCCCAGCGGGAGCAAGCTCCCTCGCCACAGGTCTATCAGTCTGAATCCGGATTGCGGTTCCAATACTTGAACAACGGCTCCGCCAGAAACAGCACAAACAGCAACCTCATCACCTGCATCGCCGTCACCAGCGGCACCGACAATTGCAGGGTCTCCGCCGTCAGGCTCATCTCGGCAATACCGCCGGGCATCATACCCAACGTCAGTGAGCGCAGATCCAGGTGGGTCAGCGCACTCAAACCCAGGGCCGCTGCAGTCGCAATCAACATGGTCAGCACCGTGCCGATCAAGGTGCGGCCCATGAACGAAGGCGCGCGCCGGAAAAACTGCCGGTTGAAGTGACAGCCCAGGCCGCTGCCGATCAACCACTGGCCGATCTGGCTGCCGCCGTTGGGCAAGCCGATGTGCAGATCCCAGCCGATGCTGACTGCCGCACTGACCAGCAAAGGCCCGAACAGCCAGGGGTTGGGTTGACGCAGGCGTTCCCAGATCCAGGCCGCCAATGCGCCAGCAGGAAACAGCACCGCCAGCCAGCGCCAATCGATGCTGCCCGCGTGGGCAATCGGCGCACCGTCACCCAGCAAATACTTGAAGGCTGCCGGTACGCACAGCACCACCACCAACACCCGCAAACTTTGCCCCGCCGCTACATGGCTGAGCACCGCACCATTGCGCGCGCCGAGGTTGACCATCTCCCCGGAACCGCCGGGCATGCTGGAAAAGAACGCGGTGGCGCGATCCTCACCGGTACGGCGCATCAGCCACACGCCGACCACGGCGGACAGGCTGGTGACCAACGCCCCGAAGAAGATCAGACCGAAATGACTCAGCACCTGCTCCATCACCAGCGGGGTGAAGTGCAGGCCGATACCGATGCCGACGATCCACTGGCCGCACTTGCGGCCGCCAGGGATTTCGGCCAGTTGCCAGGGGGTCAGGCAACGCACGAGGATGATCGCCAGCAACGAGCCGACCATCCACGGCAAAGGCCAGCCGACCTGGCTGGCGAGGTAACCGCCCAGCAGGCCGACCAGCGGGGTTCCCCACCAGGCTTTGAACGGTGTTCGATCAGACATCGGGGATGATGCGTTGCGCGGCCGAACGTTTGCGCCAGATACGGATGAGTGGCATCAGCAGCATGATCGCCGTCAGGATCCAGCAACCGAAGGTGATCGGGCTCGACCAGAGGATTTCCAACGCACCGTTGGAAATCGACAGGGCGCGGCGCAGGTTTTGTTCCATCAATCCTCCGAGGATGAAGCCCAGCAATACCGGCGACAGCGGGAAGTCCAGCTTGCGCAGGATATAACCGAAGATACCGATGCCGATCATCAGGAACAGATCGAACGTTGTCGCGTGCACCGCGTAGACACCGATCCCGGTGATGATCGCGATCACCGGCACCAGCGCCCAGTTCGGCACGGCGAGGATGCGGGTAAAGATGCGGATCATCGGGATATTGAGGATCACCAGCATCACGTTGGCGATGAACAACGAAGCGATCAGGCCCCATACGATGTCCGGTTGCTGCTGGAACAACAGCGGGCCGGGGGTGATGTTGTACAGAGACAATGCACCGATCATCACCGCCGTGGTGCCGGAACCTGGAACGCCGAGGGTCAGCATCGGCACCAGCGCACCGCAAGCCGCGCCACCGATGGCGGTTTCCGGCGCTGCGAGGCCGCGCATGTCACCCTGGCCGAAAGTACCCTTGGCACCCGCCATGCGCTTTTCGGTCATGTAGGCCACGGCACTGGCCAGGGTCGCACCGGCACCCGGCAATACGCCCATGATGAAACCCAGTACACCGCAACGGATGTTCACCACGAACACCGACGCCGCTTCCTTGAAGTTGAACATCATCCGGCCGGTGGCTTTGACCGCTTCCTGGCCGTGGTGGGTTTTTTCCAGCAACAGGAGGATTTCGCTGATGGAGAACAAGCCCAGCACCAGCACGACGAACTGGATGCCGTCGGTCAGGTGAATGTTGTCCCCGGTGAAGCGATACACACCGCTGTTGGCGTCGATGCCGACGGTCGACAGGAACAGACCGATCAGCGCCGCGATGAACGTCTTCAACGGACGGTCACCGGCCATGCCGCCGAGGCAGACAATCGCAAACACCATCAGTACGAAATATTCCGCGGGGCCGAAGGCAATCGCCCATTTCGCCAGCAGCGGGGCGAACAGCACCATGCCGCAGGTCGCGATAAAGGCACCGATGAACGAGCTCCATGCCGACAGCGACAGTGCTACACCGGCCAGGCCTTTGCGGGCCATCGGGTAACCGTCGAGGGTGGTCATCACGGTGGACGCTTCGCCCGGAATGTTCAGCAGAATCGAGCTGATCCGGCCGCCGTATTCGCAACCCAGGTACACCGCCGCCAGCAGGATCAGTGCCGACTCCGGTGGCAGGCCGAGGGCGAATGCGATCGGGATCAGCAGCGCCACGCCGTTGATCGGCCCCAGGCCAGGCAACAGGCCGACCACTGTACCGATCAGGGTGCCGCACAATGCAGTCACCAGGTTGTACGGGCTCAGCGCGACGCCGAAACCCTGACCCAAATAGCCAAGAGTATCCATATCAGTTCTCCAGAACGTCGAGCACGCCCAAGGGCAGCGGTACGTCCATCAACTTGTCGAACAGCAGGTAGAGGCCGACGGCCATCAAGCTGATGATCACGATGCTTGGCACCCAGCGACCGCCATACAGTCGCGCCATGGGCACGCCGATCAGGATGCTGGCGACGATGAAACCCAGGGGCTCGAAGGTGCCGGCGAACACCAGCAACAGCACCACGCAGATGCCGATCTTGGTCAGGGTTTCGCGATCCAGCGGCGGCTCGTCGGCACTGTGCTTGATCGGTGCCGGACGGAACACCATGTACAACAGCGCTGAGCCCATCAGGCCGAGCATCAGCAATGGAAAAGCCCGAGGCCCCACCGGTTCGTAGGAAAAAGCCGCTTGGTACGGCCACGCCATCAATGCCAGGCCGAGACAGGCCAGCAACAGCACCGAAGCAAAAATGCGTTGTAAGAGCATGAGGAACTCCTGTGCCGCGACTCCGCCAAACGGAGTCGCGGCCACTAGACTGAGGCGATCACTGGATCAGGCCGAACTCTTTGGCCAGCACTTTGTAGTCCGCGACCTGCTTCTTCACATAGGTGTCCAGCTCCGGGCCGGTCATGGCGAACGGGAACAGTTCACGCTGGTCGCGCAACTTGGCGAACTCCGGTGAAGCCAGCAGTTTGTCGAAGGAGTCCTTCCACCAGGCGTAGTCCTCGTCGCTGACCTTCGGCCCCAGGTAGAAGCCGCGAACCACCGGCCAGACGATGTCGTAGCCTTGTTCGCGGGCGGTCGGGATGTCCTTCATTTCCGGCTCGTCCAGACGCTTGTCGGAGAACACCGCCAGCAGGCGCATATCACCGCTCTGGATGTGTGGCATGGAGTCGGAAATGTCGGTGCTGCCAACCTGGATATGACCGCCGAGCAGGGCCGTGGCGATCTCGCCGCCACCTTCGAGGGCGACGTAACGCAGGTCACGCGGGTTGATCCCGGCGGCCTTGGCGATCAGCGCGGTCTGCATCCAGTCCTGGCTGCCGACGGTGCCGCCGGAACCGATCACCACTTTGCTCGGATCTTTCTTCAGGGCCTGGACCAGATCGTCGAGGGTCTTGTAGGGCGAATCGCTCTTCACCGCGATCGCGCCGTAGCTGGTGCCAACGGCGGCCAGCCAGCGCACATTGCTTTCATCGAAACGACCGAACTTGCCTTGGGCCAGGTTCAGCAGTGAACCACTGGACCAGGCCACCAACGTACCGGCATCGGCCGGACGCTGGGCGACCACCGCGTTGTACGCCACCGCGCCGACACCGCCGGGCATGTAGGTCACCCGCATCGGTTTGGTCAGCAGCTTTTCGTTGACCAGCGCGCTTTGCGCCAGTTTGCAGGTCAGGTCGAAACCACCACCGGGCGAGGCCGGGGCGATGCATTCCGGGCGTTTAGGCTCGGCCATGAGTTGGCCGGCGAACAGCACACAGCTGGCGGCGAGGGCGAAACGGCGCATTGAACGATTCATTTTTGTCTCCAGTGGAGTTTTTGTTTTTCGGGATGATTCAGGTGCGACGATTTCGCGCGGTGCTGGTGTATTCGAATCCACTCGGACTGAATGACGAGCAGCCGGCTTCGGCGCTGGCAAGCGTAAACATCGGGGAACAAGAGAAAGGGCGGGGCGGGCAAGCCTGAAGCTGTGTGGACAGCATGGTGCAGTACCTCGTTTATTGTTCTTATTGGCGAAAACGCTTCGAGGCGTTTTTCGGTAGTTACATGTCAAAGCACGTTTTCAAACTACGATTCGATGGTCAGCAGTCGAAACCATCCGTGGGGTGACTCTAACCACCCAACCTTTCGCTAACCTTTCAGCGGGCTTTCACGGTTTTTCGGGCTTCACAGCGGTGATTGCGGCTGTAAACTCCGCGCCAAAGAATGGCGTCGGCCATCCCTGAACGAGGTATAGATCCATGCGTGTCCTGCTCGTCGAAGACCATTTGCAGCTCGCCGAAAGTGTCGCCCAGGCGCTCAAGAGCACCGGGCTGACCGTGGACGTTCTGCACGATGGCGTGGCCGCCGACCTGGCGCTGGGCAGCGAGGAATACGCCATGGCGATCCTCGATGTCGGCTTGCCGCGCATGGATGGTTTTGAAGTGCTGGCGCGCCTGCGGGCGCGGGGCAAGAACCTGCCGGTACTGATGCTGACCGCCCGCAGCGACGTCAAGGATCGGGTCCATGGCCTGAACCTCGGCGCCGACGATTACCTGGCCAAGCCGTTCGAACTGACCGAGCTCGAGGCTCGGGTCAAGGCGTTGCTGCGTCGCAGTGTGCTGGGCGGTGAGCGTATCCAGCGTTGTGGTGTGCTGGCTTATGACCTGGAAACCCGGCGTTTCACCCTCGGTGAAGAATTGCTGACCCTGACCTCCCGCGAACAGGCGGTACTCGAAGCCCTGATCGCGCGCCCCGGTCGGGTGATGAGCAAGGAGCAACTGGCGTCGCAAGTGTTCGGTCTGGATGAAGAGGCCAGTCCCGATGCGATCGAAATCTACGTGCACCGCCTGCGCAAAAAACTTGATGGTCAGCCGGTCGCCATCGTGACCTTCCGTGGCCTCGGTTACTTGCTGGAAAGCCGCGATGCATAAGCCCAGCAGCTTGCGCTGGCGGTTGTTGTGGAACCTGGCGCTATTGCTGGTGGTGTTGATGCTGGCCAGCGGGTTGAGCGCCTACTGGAACGGTCGTGAAGCCGCCGACACGGCCTATGACCGAACCTTGCTGGCCTCGGCGCGCACCATCGCCGCCGGCGTTTCCCAGCGCGACGGCACCCTGAGTGCCGACGTGCCCTACGTGGCCCTCGATACCTTTGCCTACGACAGTGCCGGGCGAATTTTCTACCTGGTCAACGACATCAATCAGAAGCTGATTTCCGGTTACGAAAACTTGCCCGCACCACCGCCGGGAACGCCGCGCACCGATGACTATCCGGCGCTGGCACGTTTCTACAACGCCCAGTACCGCGGGCAGAACGTGCGCGTGGTGAGCCTGCTCAAGCCCGTGAGCGAGCCAAACATGAACGGCATGGCGGAAATCCGCGTGGCGGAAACCGATGAAGCGCGCGTCAGCATGGCCCGCAGTCTGGCGGCGGATACGTTGCTGCGCCTGGGCATGCTGGCAATCGGTGCGTTGATGCTGGTGTGGTTTGCGGTGAGTGCCGCGTTGCGCCCGCTGGAACGCCTGCGCACGGCGGTGGAAGAGCGCCAGCCGGACGATCTGCGCCCCTTGCCATTGGTGGAAGTGCAGCGCGAATTGTGGCCGCTGGTGCGCGCCCTCAATCACTTTACCGAGCGTCTACGTGGACAGTTCGAGAAGCAGGCGCAATTCATTGCCGACGCCGCCCACGAACTGCGCACGCCATTGGCAGCCCTCAAGGCGCGACTGGAGCTGGGCATGCGCTCGGCCGAGCCCGATACCTGGCGCAGCACGCTGGAGACCGCCGCCCAGGGCACTGACCGCTTGACCCATCTGGCCAATCAGTTGCTTTCCCTGGCACGGGTCGAAAATGGCGCCCGGGCGATTGCCGAGGGGGGCGCGCAGTTGCTCGACCTCAGTCAACTGGCTCGGGAACTGGGCATGGCCATGGCGCCGTTGGCCCACAAGCGCGGCATCGCGCTGGCGCTGGAAGCGGATGAACCGGTCTGGTTGCGGGGCGAGCCGACGCTGTTGAACGAACTGCTGAGCAATCTGGTGGACAACGCACTGGCTCACACGCCGCCGGGCGGCAATGTGATTCTGCGGGTCTCGGCGCCCGCCGTGCTGGAAGTCGAAGATGATGGCCCCGGTATTCCTCTTGAGGAGCGCGACCGGGTATTCGAACGCTTTTATCGGCGCAATCAGCAAGTGGCCGGTTCAGGGTTGGGGTTGGCGATTGTCGGCGAGATCTGCCGCGCGCATCTGGCGCAGATCAGCCTGCACGATGGTGAGCGGGCGGGGTTGAAGGTGCGGGTGAGTTTTGTTGCAGGGGAGTGATGCGCGGTGTCTGTTCTGGCCTCTTCGCGAGCAAGCCCGCTCCCACAGGGATTTGTGGTGCTGCATAGATCCAATGTGGGAGCGGGCTTGCTCGCGAAGGGGACAACGCGGTCCTTGATCAGTAAAACATCGACCGTGTTTCTTCCAGGTCGGCGCACATCACCTCGTCGTCGATGTCGATGCCAAGCGCATTGAAGGCCGGCACGCCCAACGGATCAATACGAGCGAACGGATGGTCGGTGTCCTTGTGGCAATACAGGCTGGCCACCTGCACCAGATCCACATAGTCGATCTGCGCCGATTGGCGTTTGAAATTCAGGTAGAGCTGCGGCACCTGCACCAGCATGTCGGGAAAGTCCCAGACCTTGAGCAGCTTTTCGCCGATCAAGGGATGTATCCGGTCGATCACATGGTTGAGGCTGACCGGGTCGGACAGCAGTTCATAGTGATCTTCGGCGTAGGTCAGGATCGGCAGCACGCCGATCTGATGCACCAGCCCGCCAAGAGCAGCCTGGTCGGGCTTGAGCCGGGTATAACTGCGGCACAGGGCATAGCTGACGCCGGCGATTTCCAGGCTTTTGCGCCAGACTTCGCGCATTTTCTGTTCCACCACGTCGGAGCGGGCGTGGAAAATCTGCTCCATGACCAGGCCGATCGCCAGGTTGCAGCTGTAGTTGATGCCCAGGCGAGTGATCGCGGTGTGCAGGTCGGTCACTTCCTGGGTCGCGCGCAACAGCGGGCTGTTGACCACTTTGATCAGGCGCGCCGACAGCGCGGTATCACGGCCGATCACTTTGCTCAGGGTACTGACGCTGACTTCCGGGTTTTCCGCGGCCTTGCGAATTTGCAGGGCCACTTCCGGTAACGTTGGCAGAACCAGGTCATCGTTATTGATGGCCTCAACCAAATCCTGTTGGACCTTTTCCGCCAGCTCGCTCATTGAGTCTCTCTAGGTGTCGCGCCAAGTGCTGCCGTTATTGCTGGATTTCGCGATCGCGGTCCAGTTCATAAGGCAGGTCGAGCAGCTGCAAGGACGGCCCTTCGAGCGCGCCCAGATGGATGTCTCCACTGTCTGCCGCTTCGGCTTGCAACACCGCCAGGAGCTCAATGCCTTGCCCGGCGCGGGCAGCCAGCACCACTTCGCCGATAGAGCTGCCATGGGTCGGGGAGAACAGCGCCGTACCCGGTTCCGGCAGCTCGCCGGCAGTCAGTTGCAGGCGATACAGGCGACGCTTGAGTTTGCCCAGGTACTGCATGCGCGCGACGATTTCCTGGCCGGTGTAGCAACCTTTCTTGAAGCTCACGCCACCGACCGCTTGCAGGTTGAGCATCTGCGGGATGAACAACTCGCGGGTGCCGGGCATGACCTGGCCGATCCCGGCACGGATCTGGCCCAGCAACCATTGATTCAGGTCACCTTCGCTCAGCACGGCCGACAGCTTGCCTTTGACCGCATCGGCAAGACTGGCGGCAACCCACAACTCGGCGCGTTGCGGTGAGACACGGATGGCGATCAGCCCGTCGCTGCGCACGACGCTGTCGGTTTCTGCCGGCAGGTCCAGGCCGAGGCTGGCCAGTGCGGCGTCGCCATGGTCAATGCCGAAGCGGACCCAGGCGGCACTTTCGTCGGTCAGTTTCGATTTGGAAAACACCGCATATTTTTTCAGGTCCGCCAGTTGCGGTTCGAGCAATTCGGTGGCCATGGCCAGGACCACGCCATCACCCTCGAGCAGGATGCGGAAACTCGATTGCATCCGGCCTTTCTGCGTGCAGCGCGCACCGAGGCTGGCCCGGGAATCACTCAGGTAGTTGAGATTGCAGGTCAGTTGGCCTTGCAGGAATTTGCTGGCGTCCGCGCCGCGGACCGCGAGAACACCTTCATGAGAAAGCGTGCAGAAAAAAGCAGAATCGGCCATGGGTCATCGCAGGGTAAAAAGTCTGGTGGACATCATAAGGGGCCGCCTTCGAAATGGGTAGTTCACAAAGGATCATCGGTGCCCGACCAAAGCCGACTGTTCGACCGGGCGCGGGCCTGTATACTTGCGGCCTATTTGAGGAGCGCTCCATGGTCGAAGATGTTGAACTGAACCGCCTCTTTTGGCACAGCCGCCGTGGCATGCTTGAGCTTGACGTGTTGCTGGTACCGTTCACGAAAGAGGTTTACGCAACGCTCAACGAGGTGGATCGCGCGTTGTACGTCCGACTGCTGACGTGTGAGGATCAGGACATGTTCGGCTGGTTCATGGAACGCAGTGAATCGGAAGATCCCGAGTTGCAACGCATGGTCCGCATGATCCTGGATCGTGTCCAGCCCAAGTAATTCGTTCGAATGCCGCTGGCATGCCTCACGGCAGTTGCTGGCGGCGTATCTGCTGGCCCAGCTGTTCGCGTTGGGTTCGTTGTTTCTATTGTCGATTCCGCTCTGGGCCAGCTCGCTCGGCGTTGTGCTGTGCGTGGCTCATGGCGTCTGGCTGTTGCCCCGGCAAATCTTGCTGACCCATCCGCAGGCCATTTGCGGCTTGCGGCGCGATGCCGATGGCTGGCAGTTGTGGAGTCGGGCCAAGGGTTGGCAGCCCGTCCAGCTGAGGCCGGACAGCCTGGCGCTGCCGTTGGTGGTGGTCTTGCGTTTCCGCCTGCGGGGCGAGCGCCGGGTCAGGGCCATTTGCGTGCCCCGGGATGCGCAGGCGGCGGATGTGCACCGACGCCTGCGGGTCCGGCTCAAGTTCAGCCGACGTAGGTGGGCGGCACCAGAATAGTGTCCAGCGCGACCGGCAACATCTCCGGGTAGTCGAGGGTGTAATGCAGGCCACGGCTTTCCTTGCGCTCCATGGCTGACAGAATCATCAGCTCGGCCACCTGGGCCAGGTTGCGCAGCTCGATCAAATCCCGGCTGACCTTGTAGTTGCTGTAGAACTCGTCGATTTCATCCAGCAACAGTTGCACGCGGTGTTGTGCCCGTTGCAGGCGCTTGTTGGTGCGCACGATGCCAACGTAGTCCCACATGAACCGCCGCAGCTCATCCCAGTTGTGCGCAATGATCACGTCTTCATCGGAATCGGTGACCTGGCTCGCATCCCAGGCGGGAAGAGGGGCGGGCATCGGAACCCGGGGCAACTGTTCGAGAATGTCCGCGGCCGCCGAGCGGGCATAAACGAAACATTCAAGCAGCGAGTTGCTGGCCATGCGGTTGGCGCCGTGCAGGCCGGTGAAACTGGTTTCGCCAATGGCGTACAGCCCCGGCACGTCGGTGCGGCCCTGTTGATCGACCATCACGCCACCGCAGGTGTAGTGCGCAGCGGGGACCACCGGAATCGGCTGTCTGGTGATGTCGATGGAAAATTCCAGGCAGCGTTCGTACACCGTCGGGAAGTGCGTCTTGATGAAGGCTTCGGGCTTGTGGCTGATGTCCAGATAGACGCAATCGATGCCCAGGCGCTTCATTTCATGGTCGATGGCCCGGGCGACGATGTCCCGTGGCGCCAGCTCTGCCCGTGGGTCGAAGCGCTGCATGAAGCGCTCGCCGTTGGGCAGCTTCAGGTGGGCACCCTCGCCGCGCAGGGCTTCGGTGATCAGGAAGCTCTTGGCTTGCGGGTGATACAGGCAGGTGGGGTGAAACTGGTTGAATTCCAGGTTCGCCACCCGGCAGCCCGAGCGCCAGGCCATGGCGATGCCATCGCCGCAGGCACCGTCGGGGTTACTGGTGTACAGGTAAACCTTGGCCGCTCCCCCGGAGGCGAGGATCACAAAGCGGGCGCCATAGGTATCGACTTCGCCGGTGCCGCGATTGAGCACATAAGCACCGAGGCAGCGGTCGCCTTCGAGTCCCAGGCGTTTCTCGGTGATCAGGTCTACCGCAACCCGCTGTTCGAGCAGTTCGATGTTCGGCCGTTTCCTGGCCTGCTCGAGCAGGGTGGTGAAAATGGCTGCGCCCGTGGCATCGGCGGCGTGGATGATGCGCCGATGGCTGTGACCGCCTTCGCGGGTCAGGTGGAACTCGAACCCGCCATCTTCATTGCTCGAGTGTTCATCGCGGGTAAAGGGCACGCCCTGGTCGATCAGCCATTGAATCGCTTCCTTGCTGTGCTCGACGGTAAAGCGCACCGCGTCTTCATGGCACAGGCCGCCGCCGGCATTGAGGGTGTCATCGACATGGGATTCAACGGTATCGGTGTCGTCCAGCACGGCGGCAACGCCACCCTGGGCCCAGAACGTCGAGCCATTGGCGAGGTTGCCTTTGCTCAATACGGCAATGCGCAAATGACCGGGCAAGGTCAGCGCAAGGCTCAAGCCGGCAGCACCGCTGCCAATTACCAGAACATCGTGTTGAAACTGTTGGCTCATTTCAGGATTCCGCTCAAAGCGACCCGGGTCGGGGGTGGCGCAGCTGGACTGGCGAGTCAAGTCAGCCGCACAGCCCACTAGTATATAGAGGGGGGGGACGGCACAATACCCGAGCCAGCATGGCATTGTGAAACTACTGTGACGCAAAATGTCGGGCGCTTCGTCGGATGTTTTTCTGCCCGTTGCGCGCGAGAATGACTGTATCGCCGATTTAACAGTCTTTTTCGCTTCAGGGTTGCACAATGTCGGTTCGGCGCAGCTATAAATATTTGGAACTTTTGCCAAAGGGCCAAGATCAATAGACCGTTGCCTGAAACAAGGGACAGCGTCGGATTCAGTACGGGATTGCAACTCGATCCTTGGCGAAGAATCCGATGACAAGATTATTCGCGCAGCCGGGCCCACTCGCGCTGCGCTTTTCGTGCGTGCCAAATCAGAGCCCGCAGGAAACTTGCCTGGAGGGGGAGAACTTTTGCGAAAAGCCCGAGTCTATGTTTGCAAGTCTGGTGGTTTACTTCTGCAAGCCTCCTCCGAGCTCATCGAGGAGTGTTCATGCTAACCCAGGAAGAGGATCAGCAACTGGTCGAACGCGTTCAGCGCGGCGACAAGCGTGCTTTCGATCTGCTAGTGCTGAAATACCAGCACAAAATTCTCGGGTTGATCGTGCGTTTTGTGCACGACACCCATGAAGCCCAGGATGTGGCACAAGAAGCCTTTATCAAGGCATACCGTGCACTTGGAAATTTTCGCGGAGACAGCGCGTTTTATACGTGGCTTTACCGCATCGCCATTAACACGGCGAAAAACTATCTGGTTTCACGCGGCCGCCGGCCGCCGGATAGCGATGTCAGTTCCGAAGATGCAGAGTTCTACGATGGCGATCATGGCCTCAAGGATCTCGAGTCGCCAGAACGGGCTTTGCTGCGGGATGAGATCGAAGGCACCGTCCATCGAACCATTCAGCAACTGCCGGAAGATTTGCGTACGGCTTTAACTTTACGTGAGTTTGATGGTCTGAGTTACGAGGACATTGCGAGCGTCATGCAATGTCCGGTAGGCACCGTGCGCTCCCGGATTTTCCGCGCCCGGGAGGCCATCGACAAAGCCCTGCAGCCGTTGTTGCAGGAAAACTAAAGACAGCGGCGACAGCCAAGAGAGGAACGCCATGAGTCGTGAAGCCCTGCAGGAATCGCTGTCCGCAGTGATGGATAACGAAGCGGACGAATTGGAATTGCGTCGGGTATTGAATGCCTGCGACGATGTTGAAACCCGTGAAACCTGGGCTCGTTATCAGATCGCTCGGGCAGTGATGCACAAGGATCTGCTGCTTCCACGCCTGGACATCGCTGCGGCAGTTTCTGCGGCCCTGGCTGACGAAGCCTCACCGGCAAAAGCTTCCCGCGGTCCATGGCGCAGCCTGGGTCGTCTGGCGGTCGCAGCTTCTGTGACCCTGGCGGTACTGGCCGGTGTGCGTCTGTACAACCAGGATGAGATCGCCGGTGCCGAACTGGCCCAGCAATCCAGTCAACCCGCACTGGCCGTTCCTCAAGTAAAAGGCCCTGCTGTTCTGGCAGGCTACAATGAGAGTTCGGAAGCTACAGGCCCAATGGCCAATGGCGTTTTGCAAGGTCAGCCAGGCTGGCAGGATCAGCGTCTGCCAGGCTACTTGCGCCAACATGCACAACAGGCTGCACTGAAAGGTACTGAGAGCGCTCTGCCTTACGCTCGTGCGGCAAGTCTGGAAAACCGTTAAGGAGGATCATGCGCGCCATACCTCTACTTTCGCTTCTGCTCAGCGGCTGGTTCATTGTTCCAGCCCAAGCCGATGATGCCCAGGACTGGTTGACCCGCCTGGGCCAGGCAGAGCAGCAGCAAAGCTTTCAGGGTACTTTCGTCTACGAGCGTAACGGTAGTTTTTCTACCCATAACATCTGGCACCTCGTCCAGGATGGAAAGGTCCGCGAGCGATTGATCCAGCTCGACGGCTCCGCTCAGGAAGTCGTTCGCATTGATGGTCATACTCAATGCGTCAGCGGCACACTGATAGCAGGGCTGGGGGATTCCCCCAACTCCGCTGCCCGTGCACTCGATCCTCAAAAGCTCAAGAATTGGTATGACCTCGCCGTCATCGGCAAGTCGCGTGTCGCCGGGCGTTCGGCGGTGATCGTATCGCTCAAACCCCGGGATCAACACCGCTACGGTTTTGAATTGCATCTGGACAAGGAAACCGGCCTGCCCCTGAAGTCTTTGTTATTGGACGACAAGGGGCGGTTGCTCGAGCGGTTCCAGTTCACGCAACTGGATACGGCCGACCTTCCTTCCGAAAAGGATCTGCAGGCCAGCAATGATTGCAAGCCGGTCAACCTCGACAGTGACAAGGCTTCTGCCGTCAAGGCTGCCCAGGTGTGGCATTCCGACTGGTTGCCACCCGGCTTCGAGCTGACCAGCAGTACCGCTCGCAAGGATCCGCAGACCAAGACCCAGATCAATAGCCTGATGTACGACGATGGACTGGCGCGTTTTTCGGTATTCCTCGAACCGTTGAATGGCGCAACCGTCACCGACACCCGTACTCAGTTGGGGCCGACCGTTGCGGTGTCCCGGCGCTTGACCACGGCACAGGGCGACATGATGGTGACCGTCGTCGGCGAGATACCGGTCGGTACTGCTGAGCGGATAGCGCTTTCAATGCGCACCGACGCCACTGCAACCAAGCAGTGAGCTGAATTCGAAATGTTTCGTGAGCATTTCAATTTGCAAAAATCCCGTAAATTTCTTATAGGTCAGAGCCCCTCGGCTCTGGCCTTGTTTGTTGTTCCCGGAACAAAAATACCGGCGTATTGTTCCCGGTGTTCCTTGCTCCATATCGCTTAACCCTGCTCGTCGTAACGGGAGCCGTATGTCGATACCACGCTTGAAGTCCTACCTTTCCATTATTGCCACCGTGCTGGTGCTCGGTCAGGCGGTCACCGCCCAAGCGGTCGAATTGCCTGACTTTACGCAACTGGTCGAACAGGCCTCGCCCGCGGTCGTGAACATCAGTACCACGCAAAAGCTGCCGGATCGCAAAGTCAGCCAGCAAATGCCCGACCTCGAAGGCCTGCCGCCAATGCTGCGCGAATTCTTCGAGCGGGGCATGCCGCCGCAATCGCGTTCTCCTCGCGACCGTCAACGCGAGGCAACTTCCCTGGGTTCGGGTTTTATCATCTCCTCTGACGGCTACATCCTGACCAATAACCATGTGATCGCCGACGCGGACGAAATCCTCGTCCGTCTGGCCGATCGCAGCGAAATGAAGGCCAAGCTCGTCGGCACCGATCCGCGTTCCGACGTGGCGCTGCTGAAAATCGAAGGCAAGGATCTGCCGGTGCTCAAGCTCGGTAAATCCCAGGACCTGAAGGCCGGCCAGTGGGTGGTTGCTATCGGTTCGCCGTTCGGCTTTGACCACACGGTGACCCAAGGCATCGTCAGCGCCGTCGGTCGCAGTCTGCCGAATGAAAACTATGTGCCGTTTATTCAGACCGACGTGCCGATCAACCCGGGTAACTCGGGCGGCCCGCTGTTCAACCTGAACGGTGAAGTGGTCGGGATCAACTCGCAGATCTATACCCGCTCCGGTGGCTTCATGGGCGTGTCGTTTGCAATCCCGATCGACGTGGCCATGGATGTTTCCAATCAACTGAAATCCGGTGGCAAGGTCAGCCGTGGCTGGCTGGGCGTGGTGATTCAGGAAGTGAGCAAGGACCTCGCCGAGTCGTTCGGCCTGGAGAAACCGGCGGGTGCGCTGGTGGCTCAGATCCAGGATGATGGCCCGGCTGCCAAAGGTGGCCTGCAAGTCGGCGACGTGATCCTGAGCATGAACGGTCAGCCAATCGTCATGTCGGCCGACCTGCCGCACCTCGTTGGCGCATTGAAGGCTGGCGCCAAGGCCGATCTGGAAGTGATTCGTGACGGCAAGCGTAAAAATGTAGAGCTGATCGTCGGTGCCATTCCGGATGACGACAAGGACATGGGCGCCGAGCCAAAATCCAGCATCGAGCGCAGCAGCAATCGCCTCGGTGTTTCCGTGGTCGAACTGACTGACGACCAGAAGAAAACCTACGACCTCAAAGGTGGTGTGGTGATCAAGGAAGTGCAGGACGGTCCTGCCGCCATGATCGGTCTGCAGCCGGGTGATGTGATCACCCACCTGAACAACCAGGCCATCGGTTCCGCCAAGGAGTTCGCGGACATCGCCAAGGCGCTGCCAAAGAACCGTTCGGTGTCGATGCGGGTACTGCGTCAAGGTCGTGCGAGCTTCATCACCTTCAAACTGGCTGAATAACCCGGTTGATGGCTGAATAAAAAACCGCCTCGAAAGAGGCGGTTTTTTTACGTCCGGACTTTTTGTCTGCGAGGGCGTCAGCCCATCATGTCCTTGATCATGCGCTCCTGTTCCATCAGCTCGCGTTGCCGCGCGTCGATCCGCGAAGACAGCGGGAAGTTGCTGCCAGCCTTGCGTTTGGCGAAGTCCAGTTGCTGAATGGCCTGTTTGTAGTCCCCGACCAGGGCAAAGTATTCGGCGCGCGCCTGATGCAGGCCGATGATATTGCCCGACAGGCCACGCGTCTCGGCAACCTGATACCACACGTCCGGGTCATCGGGCCGTGACTTGAGCAGGCCTTCGAGGGCTTTCTCCGCATCTGCGGTGCGGTTCTGCTTGAGCAGCAGGTCGACACGCATCTGATTCAGCGGGTAGTTGCCAGGGTACTGGGTTATCAACCGGTCAACCCGGGACTGGGCATCCGCCAGGCGATTGTTGGTGATGTCCAGATCGACCTGAGCCAGGTTGTAGATGATTTCATTGGGTGCCTTGGCCAGCAACTGCTTGAGGTTTTCCCGTGCTTCGTTCAGTTGGCCGCCCTTGATCTGGGCGATCGCCAGGCCGTAGCGCGCCACGTCGTTTTTCGGGTTCTCGTCGAGCTGGGCGCGGAAGCGCTTGGCGCCGAGCCCCGGGCTTTCCTCATAGATCAGCTGTACGCGTGCGCGGATCAGTTGGTAGCGCATGCTGTCTTCAATACCGCCCGTTGGAAACTGTTCGGCGCGGTTGCGGGTGTCGGCAATACGCGATTCGGTGACCGGGTGAGTCAGCAGGAATTCCGGGGGCTTGGCATCGTAGCGGTACTGACGCCCCAGGCGCTCGAACATGGTTGGCATCGAGCGGGGATCGTAACCGGCCTTTTCCAGATTGAGGAGGCCGATACGGTCGGCTTCCTGTTCGTTTTGGCGGGAGAATCGTCGCTGTTCCTGAATGGCCGCTGCCTGTGTGCCAGCGATGGCGGCAATCCCGGCGTCACCGCCACCTGCGGCCGCTACCACGATACCCGCCAGCAATGCAGCCATCATCGGCACTTGCATGCGTTTTTGCGCTTCGATACCCCGGGCAAAGTGGCGCTGCGACAAGTGAGCCAGTTCGTGCGCCAGTACCGAGGCGTATTCGCCTTCGGTCTGGGCATTGAGGAACAAGCCACCGTTGACCCCGACTATCCCGCCCGGCGCCGCAAAGGCGTTGAGCTGCGGGCTGTTGATCAGGATGAACTCCAGGCGCCGGTCGGTGACCTGGCTGGTCTCCACCAGACGGTAAACGCTGGATTCCACGTAATCCTTGAGTTGCGGATCGTTGAGCTGCGAAACCTGGCTGCGCAACATGGCCAGCCATGCGCGGCCGAGTTGGTATTCCTGTTGTGGCGAGACAATGGCAGAACTGGCGTCGCCGAGTGACGGCAGGTCGTCGGCGAAGCCCGGTGAGGCGAGCAGGCAAGCGAGCGTCAGCAGGGTAGGGCGCAAAAATGTCATGCACAAAGCCTTAGTCGACAAAGACCTTACTGTAGCCGGACACCGGCGTTGCGACCAGATATTCTAGGCGTCTCAACCACCTGACCCGGAGTGATGCAATGACCGACGCTGTAGAGCATGACGTTGAACTGGACGCCAGCGGCCTGAATTGCCCGTTGCCGTTGCTCAAGGCCAAGATGGAGCTCAACCGGCTGGCCAGTGGCGCGGTACTCAAGGTCATCGCCACCGATGCAGGTTCGCAGCGCGACTTTCGCACCTTTGCCCGATTGGCCGGTCATACCCTGCTTCGTGAAGAAGATGAGGCGGGTGTTTACCGCTACTGGTTGAAAAAAGCCTGAATTGTGCTGCGTTTGCTCCTAAGGATTATTGATGTTCAAAGTGTTACGCGACTGGATTCAGCGCTATTTTTCCGATGAAGAAGCGGTGGTGCTGGCTGTCCTGCTGTTTCTGGCGTTCACCGCCGTATTGACCCTGGGCGGCATGCTGGCGCCGGTGCTCGCCGGGATGGTGCTGGCGTACCTGATGCAGGGGCTGGTGGTGACGCTTGAACGCCTGCGTGTGCCGGGCGGGGTCGCGGTGGGGTTGGTCTTTGCGTTGTTCATGGGGTTGTTGCTGGTGTTTATCGTGGTGGTCGTGCCGTTGCTGTGGCATCAACTGATCACCTTGTTCAACGAGTTGCCCGGCATGCTCGCCAAGTGGCAGTCACTGTTGCTGCTGTTGCCCGAGCGTTATCCGCATCTGGTGTCCGATGAGCAAGTGCTGCAGGCCATCGAAGTGGCGCGCGGCGAAATCGGCAAGTTTGGTCAGTGGGCACTGACGTTCTCGCTGTCGAGCCTGCCCTTGCTGGTGAACATCATGATCTACCTGGTCCTGGTACCGATCCTGGTGTTTTTCTTCCTCAAGGACCGGGCCATGATCGGCCAGTGGGTGCGCGGTTACCTGCCCCGTGAGCGGGCGCTGATTACCCGGGTCGCCCATGAGATGAACCGGCAGATCGCCAACTACATTCGCGGCAAGGTCATCGAAATCTTCATCTGTGGTGGCGTGACCTACATCGCCTTTGTCGTGCTCGAACTCAACTACGCGGCATTGCTGGCACTGCTGGTGGGGATTTCGGTGGTGGTGCCTTATGTCGGCGCCGTGGTGGTGACTGTGCCCGTGTTTCTGATTGCGCTGTTCCAGTGGGGCTGGAGCGATCAGTTCATCTACCTGATGGCGGTCTACGGAATCATCCAGACGCTCGATGGCAACGTGCTGGTGCCCTTGCTGTTCTCGGAGGCGGTCAACCTGCACCCGGTGGCGATCATCTGCGCAGTGCTGTTGTTTGGCGGGCTGTGGGGCTTCTGGGGGGTGTTCTTTGCGATTCCCCTGGCGACGCTGTTCAAGGCGGTGCTGGATGCCTGGCCGCGCAAGGAGCCGGAGGTGGCGCCGTTGCTTTAGCGGCCAGCCTTGATTTTTCAGTGAGGGTGATGGCCTCTTCGCGGGCAAGCCCGCTCCCACAGTTGACCGAGTTGTTCAGGCGAACAAGGTCCAATGTGGGAGCGGGCTTGCCCGCGAAAGCGTCCGGATAGGCGCTATATTAGAATCAGGCTTTATCGAGGGCCTGAGCTGCCGCCAGAACAGCATCGACATGCCCCGGCACCTTCACGCCACGCCATTCCTGACGCAGCACGCCATCCTTGTCGATCAGGAAGGTGCTGCGATCCACGCCCATGTATTCCTTGCCATACAGCTTTTTCAGCTTGATCACGTCGAACAGCTGGCAGATGGCTTCGTCCTTGTCGCTGATCAGCTCAAAGGGGAATTCCTGTTTGCACTTGAAGTTCTCGTGGGATTTCAGGCTGTCGCGAGACACGCCGAACACTTCGGTATTGGCGGCCTTGAACGCAGCATACTGATCACGAAAGCCCTGGCCCTCGGTGGTGCAGCCCGGCGTGCTGTCCTTCGGATAGAAGTAGATCACCACCTGCTTGCCCTTCAGGCCTGCGAGGCTGACGGTCTGCCCGCTGGTGGCGGGGGCTTCGAAATCGGCAACTGGTTGGTCGATGGCAACGGCCATGGAAAGCTTCCTTACATTGGGTTCTGTGGGCGCCAGGGTTCGATCAGGGCATCGAGGTTCAGCGCGTCGGCGAAATCCAGGAACTGATCGCGCAGCCAGCTGATCTGCACACCGGCCGGCAAGGTCACGGTAAACGTGGCGTTGAGCATGGTGCCGCCGGTCTGCGGAGCCTGATAGGTGTCGCAGGTCAGGTTCTCCAGCTCGACATTGTGGTCCATGAAGAACTGGCACAGCTCGTTGATGATGTCCGAGCGGTAGGCCGAGCTGACATAAGCGACGTACGGCAGGGCCTGGGGGCGGTTTTCCAGGGCGGCGCTGCGCACCACGTTCACCGTGAACGCATGCCGCTTGGCCAGCACCGGCAGGCTGCCTTCCAGGCGCGCCAGGGCATCCCAGCTACCGGAGATTTCCAGCACCAGGGCACTGCATTCGCCATGACGGGTCAGGCGAGAGGTGACAACGGCGCAGCGGTTTTCATGGCTGGCGCGGCACAGGACGTTGGTCAGCTCCATGGGGTTGGCGCCGAGGGCACTGATAACAAGGAATTGTTCGCGAACTGTGGGGGTGGACATGCAGCATTCCTAAAGCGATGAGCGGTCGGTACGTCTAAGGGCTGATTGGTCGGGAGCGAGCCTGCGGATGCGAACTCAGAAAGTCCCCAGTGACAGGTTGCGAACAGGCTCCGCCGGAGCGGGAGCGAGACGTGGCAACGCTGGATCAGGACTTGTGATGCCGAAAATGGAGGCTGAAACCCGACGGACGAGCTTGTCTGTAACGATCAAAGTCTGAAGGGTAGCGAAAACCGGCGCCAAGGGGAATGGCGGCAGCACAGTACTTCGCTTGTGCAAGCAACTTGGCGCCAGTACCATTACGGCTCTCTTTTTCCGGCAGGAGCGGTTTCATGATTGCGGGCAGTATGGTGGCACTGGTCACTCCCATGGATGCACAGGGGCGTCTTGACTGGGACAGCCTCAGCAAACTCGTGGACTTCCACCTTGAAAACGGCACCCATGCCATTGTCGCCGTCGGTACCACCGGCGAATCGGCAACCCTTGATGTCGATGAACATATCGCCGTCATCAAAGCGGTAGTCAAGCAGGTCAATGGTCGCATTCCGGTGATTGCCGGTACCGGCGCCAATTCGACCCGCGAAGCCGTCGAGTTGACCCGCAATGCCAAGGAAGCCGGCGCCGATGCCTGCCTGCTGGTCGTGCCGTACTACAACAAGCCGACCCAGGAAGGCCTGTACCTGCACTTCAAGCACATCGCCGAAGCGGTCGATATCCCGCAGATTCTCTATAACGTGCCAGGCCGCACCTCCTGCGACATGCAGGCCGAGACCGTGATCCGCCTGTCGACCGTGCCGAACATCATCGGTATCAAGGAAGCGACCGGCGACCTCAAGCGCGCCAAGGCCATCCTCGATGGCGTCAGCAAGGACTTCATCGTGCTGTCCGGCGATGATCCGACCGCGGTCGAGCTGATCCTGATGGGTGGCAAGGGCAACATCTCCGTCACCGCCAACGTCGCGCCCCGTGAAATGGCCGACCTGTGCGAGGCCGCCCTCAAGGGTGATGCCGAGACTGCACGGGCAATCAACGAAAAACTGATGCCGCTGCACAAGGACCTGTTCATCGAAGCCAACCCGATTCCGGTGAAGTGGGCTTTGGTCGAAATGGGCCTGATGCACGAAGGCATTCGCCTGCCGCTGACCTGGCTGAGCGCACCTTGTCACGAAACGCTCCGCACGGCCCTGCGCCAGTGCAGCGTCCTGGTTTAATTGAGGAAGTACAACGCATGAAGCGAATGGCCGGACTTTCCGCACTTGCCTTGATTATCTCCAGCACCAGTGGCTGCGGATGGATCTGGGGCCCGGAAGGTTATTTCCGTGACCGTGGTAGCGATTACCTGGAAGCGCAACAGACTGCACCGATGCAAATTCCGCCGGATATCCATACCGCCAAGCGTCTGGATCCGCTGTTGCCGATCCCGCGCAACGTGGCCGATGACACCGCCACGGGCGAATACGTCGTTCCTCGTCCCCAGCCACTGACGGCGGTTGCCGACGCCAGTCCTTATTCGCTGCAGAAGAGCGGCGGCACCAGCTCGATCCTGGCGCAGAACCCACCTGCCGAAATCTGGCCTGTGGCCGTTCAGTTCTTCCAGGACAACGGTTTCCGTCTGGATGAACAGCGCCCGCAAACCGGCGAATTCACCACGACCTGGCAGCATTCCGATGAACTGTCTGCGGCCATGGCCAAGCGCCTGAGCGCGGCCGGCGTCAGCACCGACAGCGAAACCCGCGTGCGGGTGCGCATCGAGCCGGGCGTGCAGCGCAACACCAGTGAAGTCTACGTGGTCAGCGCCGAGCGTCCTGCCGGCAGCACCGCCGACGTCGAGTTCACCAACCGTTCGGTCAACACTGGCCTGGACGCGGCACTGGTCGACGACATGCTCGCGAGCATGAGCCGTATCTCGGAGAAGGGCGGTTCGGTCTCCATGCTGGCTTCGCGTGATTTCGACGCGCCCAGCCGTGTCAGCCTGAGCGAAGACGGCAGCGGCAACCCTGTGCTGAACGTCGGTACCGACCTTGACCGTGCCTGGTCGAGCGTAGGTCGTGCGCTGGAACAAGGCGAATGGCGCGTTGAGGACATCAACCGCAGCCTGGGCCTGTACTACATCAACCTGGCCGAAAAAGCCGAGAACAAAGACGACAAGCCAGGCTTCCTCAGCAGCCTGTTCGGCACTGCGCCGAGCAAGGAAGAGCTTGAAGCCCGTGCCGAGCGTTATCAGGTTCGCCTGAGCAAGGTTGGCGAGAACGTCCAGGTCACCGTTGAGAAGAACATCAACACCGTGGCGCCGGCAGATGTGGCGCGTAAAGTGTTGAGCAAGATTCAAGACAACCTGGGCTGATCCTATGCGTTTTGCCGTTCTCGGCAGCGGCAGTCAAGGGAACGGCACGCTGATAGCCAGCGCTGATACGTACGTGCTGGTGGATTGTGGTTTTTCCCTGCGGGAAACCGAAAAACGCCTGCTGCGCCTGGGTGTGAACCCTGCGCAGCTGAGCGCGATACTCGTGACCCACGAACATGCCGACCACGTGCATGGCGTGGGTTTGCTGTCTCGGCGCTACAATCTGCCTGTCTACCTCAGTCGCGGGACCTTGCGCGGGATGCGCAAACCGATTGAACCCGCAGGCTTTCTGGCCGGCGGCGAGCAGTTGCAAATCGGCGACTTGAGCATCGGTGTCATTGCCGTGGCCCACGATGCACAGGAACCGACGCAGTATGTCTTCAGTGACGGTTTACGGCGTTTCGGCCTGTTGACCGACCTGGGCTCCTATTGCGACAGGGTGCTGGACGGTTACCGGGACCTCGATGCATTGATGATCGAGTCCAACCATTGCAGGGACATGCTGGCTCGCGGTCATTACCCGTACTTTCTCAAGCAGCGGGTGGGCGGTGAACTGGGACATTTGAACAACCATCAGGCGGCATTCCTGGTGGCCGAGCTGGGCTGGAAGGACCTGCAACACCTGGTCCTGGCCCATCTGAGCAGCAAGAACAACCTGCCGCAGCTGGCCCGGCAATGTTTTGTCGACACCCTCGGGTGCGACCCGGACTGGCTGCAACTGGCCGATCAAGATTCAGGGCTCGACTGGCGTCACATCGCCTAGCCCATCTACTTAGCAAGCGGAGCCCATCATGGAAAAACGTGAAGAACTCTACCGCGGCAAAGCCAAGTCGGTTTACAAGACCGACGACGCTAACCGTTTGATCCTGCTGTTTCGCAACGACACTTCGGCGTTCGACGGCAAGCGTATCGAACAGCTCGACCGCAAGGGCATGGTGAACAACAAGTTCAACGCCTTCATCATGCAGAAGCTCGAAGCGGCCGGCGTGCCGACCCAGTTCGACAAACTGCTGGGCGACAACGAATGCCTGGTGAAGAAGCTGGACATGATCCCGGTCGAGTGCGTCGTGCGTAACTACGCCGCTGGCAGCCTGGTCAAGCGCCTGGGTGTCGAGGAGGGCATGAAGCTCAACCCTTACACCTTCGAACTGTTCCTGAAGGACGACGCCAAGGGCGACCCGTTCATCAACGAATCCCACGTCGTGGCTTTCGGTTGGGGCACCGCCGAGCAACTGGTTCGTATGAAAGAGCTGTCGCTCAAGGTCAACGAAGTCCTGAGCAAGCTGTTCGACGACGCCGGCCTGCTGCTGGTCGACTTCAAGCTGGAATTCGGCGTGTTCCACGATGGTTCCATCGTGCTGGGCGACGAGTTCAGCCCGGACGGCTGCCGTCTGTGGGACAAGGCTACCGGCAAGAAAATGGACAAGGACCGCTTCCGTCAGGGCCTCGGTGACGTCATCGAAGCCTACGAAGAAGTCGCCAATCGTCTGGGCGTACCGCTTTAACCGACGCAAGCATCTGAAAGCACAGAAATATTTCGCTTAGGGGGTTCGCTTCCGGCGAAAGTGTTGTTATGATGCGCGCCGTTGGAGAGATGCCAGAGTGGCCGAATGGGACGGATTCGAAATCCGTTGTACCTTCACCGGTACCTAGGGTTCGAATCCCTATCTCTCCGCCATTACATAGAGAAAGCCCCGTAGCTGAAAAGTTACGGGGCTTTTTCGTTTCTGTGATTACCGCCGACAACTATCAAATCTCCTTGATCGGGGTCTCATCCTGCACCCCCATGATCAACTGGATTACGTGCAGGCAATCCACCTTGTTCACATAAGACTCGCCGCTGGCGATGATCTCATGGTTTCCCGCCCGCAACCTCCATCGCCATTAGCCTTTTCCGGTGCTCGGAGTGCCTTTGAATTGCCTGTAAATCTCGAAGTACATTCAGTTCGCTCCCTGCGATAGATCGTGCGACAGCCTGTGTGACGCATCGGTGCAAGCCTGGCAGAGCAGTTTTTTTTGGTTATCGGACATTTGTTTCAAATCCCAGGGGGATGCTCTGATACAGCGGGTTAGAGCGGGTGGATCAGTCTTTGAATTGTCCAAAACGGCGCCGTTTCACCCTTGCAACACCTTCGGAGCTACTGCTTAATATGGAGTCGTTCATAGCGTCCAAAATATTTCGGCAACCGAAAACCATTATAAAAAGAGCACTCCATTTGACTGAGCACGGAACGCAACCGGCCTTCCAGGTGACGTTATCGCTGGTTGTCCCCGTTTTTAATGAGGAAGACAGTCTCGACACGTTTCTCCTGCGTATTGATGAAGTTTTCCGGCAGCAGGAATTGATAAAGCTTGAATTGGTATTCATCAATGACGGCAGCACTGACGCCACGCTTGCACGCCTGCTTGAGCGACAGCAGCACGATTCGCGTCTGCGCATCGTTGACCTGAGTCGCAACTTCGGCAAAGAAGCGGCATTGTCCGCCGGTTTACAGATCGCCACCGGACAGATCGTTGTGCCGATCGACGCCGATCTGCAGGATCCGCCAGAGATTATTTTACAGATGATCGAGCGTTGGCGAGAGGGCTATGAAGTGGTACTCGGTCACCGGATCAGCCGTCGTAGCGATACGTGGGCCAAACAGACTTCCGCCCACTGGTTCTATCGCCTGCACAACAAGATCGCTGAGCAGCCGCTGCCGGAAAACGTCGGGGATTTTCGCCTGATGGATCGCTGTGTGGTCGATGCCTTGCTCACCTTGCCCGAATCTCGGCGCTTCATGAAAGGCCTGTTTGCCTGGGTCGGGTTTCGCACTACCCACGTTGATTACATGCGTCCCGAACGGGTGGCGGGGCAGAGTAAATTCAACGGTTGGCGGTTGTGGAACTTTGCGCTGGAAGGTATCACCAGTTTTAGCACTGAGCCTTTGCGAGTGTGGACGTACATAGGGGCGCTGGTGTCGCTCGTCTCTTTCGCTTTTGCCATATTTATCGTGGTGCGCACGTTGGTCCATGGTGTCGACATGCCCGGTTACGCCTCGCTGATGGTCGCCGTGACGTTCCTTGGCGGCCTGCAACTGATTGGCATCGGCGTACTCGGTGAGTACTTGGGCCGCACTTACATCGAATCTAAACGCCGGCCGGTTTTTCTCGTGCGCCGCGTCTATGACCCCAAGGCCTAAAGCATGGATATCAAGGAAACCGCCATCCTCGGCGATAGCATCGGTGAGCATTGGTATTACTGCTCGAAAGCGGCAGCGACCCGCCGCCTGCTGGGTGACGCGCCAATCAAGCGGATTCTCGACGTGGGCGCTGGTTCGGGTTTTTTTACCCACCATTTGCTGACTCATACCGAGGCGCGCGAGGCCTGGTGCGTCGATATCAGCTACCTCGCCGATTCCAGTGCGACCACCGCCGGTAAACAGGTGCATTACCGTCGCGGCATCGAGACCGTCGACGCCGACTTGGTACTTTTGATGGACGTGCTGGAGCATGTCGATGACGACCTCGGTTTGCTCAAGGCTTACGTCGATAAAGTGCCGTCAGGCAGTCGGTTCCTGATGACAGTGCCTGCCTTCCAGTTCCTCTGGAGCGGCCACGACGACTTTCTAGAACACAAGCGTCGCTACACCCTGGCCCAATTTGAAACCCTGGCCCGGAACGCGGGTTTGACGGTGCAACGCGGTGCCTACTATTTCGGTGCGGTGTTCCCGATTGCCGCTGCGTTACGCTTGTTGCCCCACGGACGGCAGGGGGCGGTACCTCGTTCACAGCTCAAACGCCATCATCCGCTGGTGAACAATGTGCTCAAGACCCTCTGTAAGCTTGAATTGCCATTGTTGGGCATGAACCGCCTGGCCGGTTTGAGTGTATTCGTACTGGCGCGAAAGCCGTGACATCCGCCGAAAAAACAGCGCTGATCCAGCGCGGATTGCGCTTTGCTGTAACCGGATTGTTCGTTACTGCCCTGCATGCGCTGGTTGCGGTGCTGTTCATCAATTTCGTCGTCGCACATCCGCCTCTGGCTAACGGTGTGGCATTTGCCGTGGCGACGGTGGTGTCCTACGTCATCAACACTACCTGGAGTTTTGCTGCCCGATTGCATGGCAGAACTCTGCTGCGTTTCCTGCTGGTATCGGCGGGCGGTTTTTTGTTGGCGATGTTTGTCGCCTGGACCGCGCAGATGGCGGGGTTGCATTATCTGCTGGGGATAGGTGCGGTAGCGCTAACGGTACCGGCATTCACTTTTGTTTTGCACAATTTTTGGACGTACCGATGAAGCTTTGCACAACGCGCCGGGTGACTGGGCTGCTGCCCGTCCTTTTGGGAATCCTTGCATTTTTCATCGTGGTCGGCCCGCGGGCATTGAACCCGATGAATATTGCCTGGTTGGAGGGGGGCGATCCAGCCACCCATTACCTGGGCTGGGCTTTTTTCAGGCATTCACCCTGGACATTTCCGTTAGGGCTTAATCCCTTGTATGGGTTGGAATTGAGTAACGCGGTAATTTTCTCGGATTCCAATCCGCTGTTCGCTTTGATCTTCAAGCCGTTTTCAGCTCTGCTTCCTGAACCATTCCAGTATTTCGGGATTTGGTTTCTGACGTGTTTCATCCTGCAGAGCTGGTTTGGCTGGAAGCTGACCGGATTGGTCAGTCGCAATGTGGTGTTGCAATTGCTCGGTGCCGGGCTGTTTTTGTTCGTCCCGGCGATGATTATCCGCATGGAAGTGCACTTATCCCTGGCTGGACATTTTCTCGTATTGGCAGCGCTTTATCTTGCCCTGCGCCCATTTACGCAAAAACGCTGTCTGGCCTGGGGGGCGCTGCTTGGTGCGACAGCACTGGTGCACGCTTACTTGCTGGCGATGGTTGCATTGATCTGGATCGCGGACCTCGCGGCCAAAGCCCTCCAGCGCCGCCTGACGCCGGGCAAAGCGCTGACCGAGTTGATCGGTCTGTTCCTGTTGGTCAGTCTGTGTTGCTGGCAAGCGGGTTACTTCAGTGTTGGCGATAGTGGTCTTTCGTTAATGGGATATGGCTTGTTTCGGGCGAATGTCCTGACCTTCTTTGATCCGGGTACGTGGTCCTACACCATGCGGGACATGCCAGGTGTGTTGGGCGACAGTGATGGGTTTGCCTTCCTGGGGTTGGGTGTCATTTTCCTGCTCATCTGCGCTTTAGTGCTATTGCTGCAAGGGGCGGGGGACCTTGGCGCCAAGGTTCGCCGATACCCTCTGCTTTTTGTTGCGCTTGCTAGCCTGGCGATGTTCGCCGTATCCAATAACGTAGGTGTAGGGTCATTCGAATTCCGGATACCCCTGCCGGACGCCGTTGTAGCCGTCGCAACCATCTTCCGTGGCTCAGGACGGATGATCTGGCCGGTGATGTACATGGTTATTTTTGCCACACTTTATGTGGTGGTTCGTGGGCATACCCCGCGCACGGCGGTGATGCTGTTGAGCATCGCTTTGGTGATTCAGGTGGCGGATACGCGATCGGGATGGACAGTCGCGCGCGGTTTTTTCATGACTTCACCAGCGTCCGAGTGGAAGACGCCACTGGCCGATCCTTTCTGGCAACAAGCAGCAAAGCATTATCAGTACGTGCGATGGATTCGCCCGCAGAACTTATCGGAGCAGTGGATGACATTGGCCGATTATGCGCATGCCCATCATCTACCCACAAATGCCGTCTATCTTGGGCGAGTCAGTTCGCTGGCCGTCGAGGCGGCGCAGGCAGAGTCGGTTCGGATGCTGGATTCGGGAAGTTACTCGCAAGATACCCTGTACGTGCTGGATAGCCGCTCCTTGCTCCAGGCTGCCCTGACATTGAAGAGTGATATCGATGTGCTCGCCAGAATTGATGGTTTGAATGTGTTGGCGCCGGGATGGAAGCGCTGTAACGATTGCCCGCCCGTCTTGGTGCCGGATGCATTGAAGCTGATTCCGGAACTCAAGCAAGGCGAGAGAGTGGTGTTCAGTAAAGAGAGTCCGGCGGTGGATTATTTGGCCAAGGGATGGTCGCTCAATGAACCGTGGGGAACCTGGTCCGAAGGTGCCGAGTCGCAAATCGTTTTGCGGCCAACATCAAGGGTTAATTCATTGTTGCTGGAGACCAACGCGTTGCTCGCACCTACGCACACAGAGCAGTCGCTGGAGATTGTCGTCAATGATGTGAGTGTACTGTCCACCCGGTTGGTCAAGCCTGAAGCAAACCGAATCAACATCGAATTACCCGCAGCCGTGCAACAGCTCATCGAACGTCAAGGCGTGCTGCGTATTTTTTTCAAATACCCCAATGCCATCAGTCCGGGCGAGCTTGGCATGAGTAACGACCCGCGCAAACTGGCAATCGGATTACAGGCGCTGACTTTGAACTGAACAAACGTAACGTCTGCACCGGCATTGTCTGTCGTGCAGGCACGTAGACGTTATCCCCGAGCCTTTCTTGGGGATCGGGGGGCACTGGATGAATCGCAACGAACTTCGCAAGGCGGATATCAACCTGATGGTGGTATTCGAAACGCTGATGCTGGAGCGCAATGTCACTCGGGTGGCGGAGAAGTTGTTTCTCGGTCAGCCGACCATCAGCTCGGCGCTCAACCGCTTGCGTGCGATGTTCAATGATCCGCTGTTCATACGTGTTGGTCATCGCATGGAGCCGACGGCACGGGCAGAGGAGATCATCAGGCACCTGTCGCCAGCGCTGGATTCCTTGTCCGTGGCCTTGAGCCTGACCCATGATTTTGACCCGGCCAGCAGCACGATGACGTTTCGCATCGGGTTGTCCGACGATGTCGAGTTCGGCCTGTTGCCGCCGTTGCTGCGAACGCTGCGCCAGGAAGCGCCAAAGGTGGTGTTTGTGGTGCAGCATGTCGATTACTGGCGGATTCCCGACTTGCTGGCGTCCGGCGATATCACGGTGGGTATCAGCCAGACCCGTGGCTTGCCGGCCAATGCCAAGCGCAAGTTGCTGCGGCATATCCAGCCCAGCATTTTGCGCGCCGATGCTTGCGACACTCCGCTGACGCTCGACGAATATTGCGCGCGGCCGCACGTGCTGGTGTCCCATACCGCCAACGTCAGTGGCTATGCCGACGAGTGGCTGGCGGAAATCGGCCGCACGCGCCAGGTGGTGCTCTCGGTACCGCAATACAGTTCGTTGCCGGCACTGCTCGCCGGGACGGACCTGATCGCCAGCCTGCCGGACTACACCGCCGAGGCGATGGCTGCTTCGGGCATGCTGTTCAAGGAGCCCTTTCCGTTCAAGACACCGACCCTGGATTTGTCCATGGTCTGGCTCAGTCATGTCGATACCGACCCTGCCGAGCGCTGGTTACGTTCGCGCCTGGAGGCGTTCATGAGTGAGCGTGCCGTTTTGCCGCTGCCCGAATGAACCGGGCGTGTTATACGTACGAACTTTCCATCCCCTTCCAGGAGCCAACTCATGCCTCACCTGCACATGGAATACACCGCCAACCTGACTGACCTGAATGCCGATGTGGCGTTGATGCGGTTGAACAATACGCTGGTGGGTTCCGGTCAGTTTGCTGCCGAATTCGACATCAAAAGCCGCGCGGTCAGGGTCGAGACGTTCAAGGTCGGTACTGCTCTGGCTGAACGGGCATTCGTGCATGTGAAACTGGCACTGTTGAGTGGGCGTTCCGCACAGATCAAGAAACAACTCTCCGAAAGCCTGCTGGCGGTGGTTCAGGACTTGTGTGAGTGGCCGAGCGGTGTTGAAGTCCAGTTGTGCGTGGAGATTCTCGACATCGATCGCGATTCCTACAGCAAGACCGCCATCAGCCACTGAGTATCAGGCCGTTTCCTGCACGGCGCAGGCCTGGATCACTTGCGCTCGCAGCCAGGTGTTGGCGCTGTCCTGATCGACCCGCTGGCTCCACTGCATGTCGAGGGTGAAACCCGGCAGACCCTCGGGCGCTTCACAGTGATTGAAGGTGTCGGTACTGGCCAGCAGCCGCTGGATGCGCCGGGGCAGGGTCAGGGCATAGTCGGTGCCGGTAATCAACTTCAGCGCGGCACTGTAACTGTTGGCGCGCGCGACGATCTGGCGCTGTTTGGCCTGCTGCGCGAGCCAGCCGTCGACCATGTTGGTGGCGGATGTCCAGGGTGTCGGGAACACGTGTCGACGTTCGACATAGGTTTGCAGGCTCAAACGCGGTTCCGCCGGGGTGGCGCGTTTGTCGAACACACAGACAAGATCATCTTCGAGCAGCGTCCTGGATTTGAAATCGACGTGGCTGCGATGAAAGTTCGGGCCGAAACACATCACCAGGTCGAGACTGCCTTCGCGCAACGCTTCAGCAGGGATGTCGGCTTCGAGTTTGAACACATTGACCGTCACCGGGAGTACGGCGAGGGCAAAGGTTTTCAACAGGCGCGGCAGGATCAACTGCTCGAAATATTCCGGTGCGCAGAGGTTGAACGTCACGGCTTGCAGGCCTGGGTCGAACGCGGGTGAGCCGGCGTGACACAAATTGATGCTTTCCAGGATTTTCAGCGCGTGAGGGTACATCGCGCTGGCTTTGCCGGTGGGTTGCATGCCGCCGGTACGGGTATTGATGAACAGTTCGTCCTCGAAGCTGTTGCGCAGTTTTTTCAGGCAGTAACTCACGGTGGACTGGCTGACGCTAAGCATCTCGGATACGCCGGTGACGCTGTTCTGCTCGTACACGGCGACGAACACCGTGAGGTCCTGCATGTCGAGTTTTCTAAGCGAATTACTGTTCAGCATCCATTGCGTCTCGCTGCGTCCCTTGCACTGACCCTGTGCAGGGTGGATGAATTATCCTAACGGAATGAGCGAACAGGGAAAATGCCTTGCAGGAAGTTTCGCCCTGAAGCCCTTCAACTCTGGACCATCGCCGACACGGCGCGGCGGCTGGAGATCAACAGCGCGAACATGCCGATACCCACCAGCAGCGCGCCGGTCAACTCCAGCGGCAGCGGCATCTGGCGTCCCCAAAACCAGTGAAACAAGGTGATGAACAGCGTGCTCAGGTAGATGTAGGAAATCACCGAGGATGGCGCGATCACGCCGATGGCCCGATGCAGCAACCAGAACGTCGCCAGGGTGGCGAACACCGCCAGGTACATCAGCCAATAGAAATCCTTGAGCGTCAGTGATGATGCCGAGCGCCAACCACCACTGAATCCGCAGAAAACCAGCAGGAACAGCGCGCCGAACAGCATGTTCCAGAACGTCATGGGCACCGGCCCGCGTCCCTTCAGGCTTTTGGCTTTCAGGCGTTGGCTGAGCGGGGCGTAGAGTGCCATCGCCAGGCAACCGATGCCGTACACGGTCAGTGCATACGGCGATGGCAACTCTCCGGGGCCGGTGCCTTTCATGATCAGTAACACCGCCCCGGCAGCGGCGAGCAGCATCGGCACAATCCGTTGTTTCAGGCGGCTGTCAGGTATGAGCACGGCTTCGAAAGCCAGGGTCATCAGCGGCACCAGCGTAAACATCGTCCCGGTATTGACGGCGGAGGTGTAGCGCAATGCTTCGAACAGCGAGCCGAAGTACAACGCCAGCAGCAGGCCGAGCACCCCATGACCGAACAGTCCGCGGGCGGTCATGACGGCATTGCCTTCACGCAGCAGCAGCGGCAGAAACACCAAGGTGCAGAACAACAGGCGCAAACCGGTCAGCAGGATCGGGTCGATGGCCTGGCTGACTTGCGCCGCCGCGGAAAACGAGGCGGCGATCAGCAAGGCCCAAAGCAGCATGCTGGCGTGAGCGGCGGCGAAACCGGTGGTTTTCATGGCAGGCTCCGGGTCAGTGGATGTGACGGCTGTAGTGCCGTGGGTTGAAGCGCAAAACCATCAACATCATCAGTGCCATGACCGCCGCCAGCGACCACCAGGCCCATTCAAAGCTGCCGAGTTGGTCGCGGATGATCCCCGCCAGCAGCGGCGACAGGCTGGCGATCAGGTAGCCGATGCCTTGCACGAATGCGGTCAGGCCACCGGCGCGCAATGGATTGTCCAGGTGATCCAGCGATACGATCAGACTCATCGGGAACAGCCCGCCAATGCCCAGCCCCAGCAGGCATGGCCACATCAGGCTCAAGTGCTGCGGGCTCAGAATCAGTCCGCAGAAACCGGCGATGATCAGTGCCAGCAAGACCATCAGCACGACTCGGCGGTCGCGGCAGCGATTGGCGATGAAGGGCGTCAGCAGGCCCGACAGCACTTCCATTGCGGTCAGAAACCCGAGCAGCAATCCGGCGTGCTGCTCGCTCCAGCCCTTTTCCACGTAGTACGGCGCTAGCCAGGCCAGAACGCAGGTGTAGGACGCAGTGCCCAGGCCAAAGAAGATCGCGAGTAACCACGCGCGGGTATTGGCGAAGAACGATCCTTTGCGGGATGCCTTCGAATTCGGTGTCGGCATCCCGGCGCTTTGGCTGCGCCAGAAGAGCAATGCCAGCACGGCGAGAACGGCCCAGATCGCCAGGCCCATACGCCAGCTGCCGGTAGACGCCATCACCAGCGGCGCAAAGGACGCACCGATGGCGGCACCGCCCATGATCGATGTGACGTAGAGACCCATGCACAGGGCAACGTGGTCGCTGAAGCGGGATTTGATCAGCGCAGGCATCAGGGCCTGGATCAGGGCGATGCCGATACCTGCCAGTACGGCGCTGAGGATCAATTCGGCTACCGAGTCGAGAAACAGGCGCGACACCGTGGCCATGCCGATGATCAGCAACGAAAGTACGACAGTGCGCTGTTCACCGAGACGCTCGCTGACACGCAGTCCGAAAAACATCGCCAGTCCCATGGCCATGACCGGTAACAGGGTCAGCAGTGAAGCCAGGCTGAAACTCAGCGGGATGTCCTCGCGAATCGCCGAGAGCAAAGGCCCGACGGCGGCCATGGAGGGACGCAGGTTCAGGGCGACGAGCGCAATGCTGAACATCAACCAGAGGGCAGGGCGGGTAGTCGCGCGGGTGTTTTCCATGATCGGACCTTGAACGGTAGAGGTGCGATTAGGCGCGCGAGGCCGCAAGGCCGCAAATCAGAAAGTCTGGTGATGTATTTGGAAATTAAATAAGAGTGCGGTCATATGGACGCCGTTGAATGTTTAGCCATTCGACATCCAAGGTTCTTCAAATCCTGATTTAACGACTGAACCCATCGTGTGACGCTGCCGGTCATCTGTTTTCTGCGGTTCTCTCTATGGACGGTTGGCCAGTCGCAATCCACTTCAAGGCAACCATCGGCGCTCGTGCGTCGAGCCTTGGTCGTCGATTCACGCCCGCCACCGCGCCAAGCCTCTCTGCACTTCCTTCTGAACTGGCCTTCTGGGCGCTGTGGCATTGCCGACATGCGCGCCCGCCGGATTCCTGCTTTTTCCGCTGATCGTTCCTACATATTCCGGTAGGTACCGGAATTAAAGTGCGGGTGCCTTTGTGCACCCGTCAAACACGGAAAAAGAGAATTCCCATGAGTTGTGCCACGACCTCGTTCGCCACCCGGCTTGAAGCCCTGACTTTTCTGGAACAGAACCCGGATATTGAAATGTTCGAGCTGTTCATCCTCGACAACAACGGTGTGCCGCGGGGCAAGCTGCTGCACCGTGACGAGCTGCTGGCGGTGTATGAAAGCGGGCGCCCATTGCCGAGCACCATCCTCGGCCTGACCATCAACGGCGATGACGTGGAAAACTCCGGGCTGGTCTGGGATGTCGGCGATATCGACTGCCGGGCCTACCCGATCAGCGGCAGCCTCACGCGTATGCCCTGGCGTCTGATACCGACCGCGGCCGTGCAGGTCAGCATGCACCCGACTGAGGGGATGCCCGCTACCATTGCCGATCCCCGTCACTTGCTGGCGAAAGTCATCGAAGGGTTGCAGGCAGACGGCTATTACCCAGTGATGGCGGCGGAACTGGAGTTCTATCTGCTGGATCAGCAACGCGACAGCGATGGCCGGCCGCAACCGGCGCGGGATATCGATGGCGGGCGCCCGCGCGGCACCCAGGTCTATGGATTGCGCGAGCTTGAACAGATCGAGCCGTTCCTGGCCGATCTCTACAGCGCCTGCAAGCTCCAGGGGATTCCAGCACGCACGGCCATTTCCGAATACGCGCCGGGGCAAGTGGAAATCACCCTCGAACACCGCAGCGACGCGTTGCAGGCCATGGACGAAGCGGTGCGCTACAAGCGCCTGGTCAAGGGAGTGGCCCACAAGCACGGCATGACAGCGTGCTTCATGGCCAAGCCATTCGATGACCTGGCCGGCACCGGGATGCACATGCACGTGAGTCTGGCGGACAAGGACGGCAACAACCTTTTCGCCAGTGAAGCCCCGGATGGAACGCCCCTGCTCAAGCAGGCTGTCGCCGGCATGCTCAGTACCTTGCTCGACTCGCTGTTGCTGTTCTGCCCCAACGCCAATTCCTACCGTCGATTCCAGGCCAACAGCTATGCGCCGCTGGCAGCCACCTGGGGGGTGGACAATCGCACCGTGAGTTTGCGCGTGCCCGGCGGGCCGGCGTATTCCCGGCACATCGAGCATCGAATTTGTGGCGCAGATGCCAACCCCTATCTGGCGGCTGCGGCGATTCTGGCCGGTATTCATCGCGGTATCCGCGAACAACTCGACCCGGGTGCGCCGGTGGAGGGCAATGGCTACGCCCAGGCCGCGAAACTGTTGCCGACGGACTGGCTGACTACATTGCGTTCGCTGGAAGGTTCCAGTTGGGCCAGGGAAGCCTTCGGCGGCGAGTTTCTCGGTGTCTACCTGGCGGTGAAACGCGCCGAGTACCGCCAATTCATGGGAGAGGTGGGGGAGCAGGACTGGCGCTGGTACCTGCACCAGGCTTGAGCCGAAACTGAACCAAAGCTGAACTATTCTCAAATAGTCTGAAGTTTCAGGCAGGTGTTATAAGCCAACTAATTGTTGGCTTCTTTTTCACAAAAAATTGATGGTTGGCTACCTAAAATTAGAATTGTCTCGGTCAATGAAATTTTCACATTTACCGAAGGCACTTCTTTTCAGGACTCGCCGAACCTCATGTTTAAGATTAAAGCCGTGCGCCCCGAATGGGTCACACTGATTGCCAGTGCATTTTTGTTGGTTGGCTTCAACTTTGTACTCTGGCAACACCTGTTCGAAATCACCACGTCCGATGGCAAAGGCATCGTCATGCGCGTGGCCTTCGGGGTGATGATATTCGCGGCCTTCAACATCGTGCTGACCCTGCTGGCCTTCCGGCCGGTGCTCAAGCCGCTCCTGACCCTGCTGTTCATGGTCAGCGCGGGCGTGGCGTATTTCATGAGCCAGTATGGTGTCCTGATCGACACCGGCATGTTACGTAACTTCGCTGAAACCAATGCTACGGAAGTGCGCGACTTACTGTCGCTCAAGTTGTTTGTTTATATTGTGCTGCTGGGTGTACTGCCGTCATGGCTATTGTGGAAGGCACCGATTAATTATCGTCGCTGGCACCGTGAGCTGCTCAGTAAAGTCCTGGTGATGTTTGCTTCGGCGGCCGTTATTGGTGGTGTTGCACTGGTTAACTATCAAGGCCTGTCTTCGCTGTTTCGCAATCACCACGAGTTGCGCCTGATGGTGGTGCCAAGCAACTACATTGGTGCCTCGGCCGGTTTCTTGCGCGAGAAAGTAGCGACTGCGCGGCAACCCTTTGTGAAGATCGGTGAAGATGCCCAGCGCAATACGCTCTGGCAAACCCATGGGCGCAAATCCCTGACGGTGCTTGTCGTCGGGGAAAGTGCCCGGGCGGAGAACTTCGGCATCTTTGGCTATAACCGCGACACCACGCCCAAACTGAGTAAGGAAGATGGCCTGATCGCCTTCACCGATGTGCATTCCTGCGGAACTGAAACCGCTGTTTCGGTGCCTTGCATGTTCTCCAACATGGGGCGCAAGGACTACAACGCCAGCAAGGCCAAGAACGAAGAAGGCCTGCTGGATGTGCTCAAGCATGCGGGTATCGACGTGATCTGGCGTGACAATCAGTCAGGCTGCAAGGGGACGTGCGATCGCGTCACCCTTCAGGACGTCAGCAATCTGAAAGACCCGGCGCTGTGCGCCAACAGTGAATGCCGCGACGAAATCCTGCTGCAGGGGCTGCAACATTTCATCGATACCCTGGACAAAGACACCGTGCTGGTATTGCACCAGATGGGGAGTCACGGTCCGGAGTACTTCAAGCGTTATCCGAAAGAGTTCGAGCGCTTCACCCCGGTTTGCGAGAGTAATGCCCTGAACAATTGCAGTCGCGAAAGTATCGTCAATGGCTACGACAACACCTTGGTCTATACCGACCATGTGCTGTCTACCTTGATCGATCTGCTGCGCAGTAACCAGTCCAAAGTGGACACCGCGATGCTGTATCTGTCGGACCACGGTGAATCCCTGGGCGAGTACAACTTGTTCCTTCACGGCACGCCTTACATGCTGGCACCGGAGCAGCAAAAACATGTGGCCATGTTTGCCTGGTTCTCCGACAGCTATAAACAGTCGTTTGCGGTAGATACCCGCTGCCTGCAACAGAGTCGTGAAAAGCCCCTGAGCCAGGACAACCTGTTCCATTCGATGCTTGGGCTGCTGGAGGTCAACAGCAAGGTCTACAACCAGGACCTGGACATGTTTGCCGGATGTCGTGGCCCGGTGACTGACGGTGTGCTGGCCAAGGATTGAGTGCTCCGATTTTGTTTCACTCGGTGGCTGGCGACCTGCGGCCTGTTGAACGTTTATCAAGAGCCATTGCACATGTCCGCTCAACCCCCATCCGCCATCGAGCTTGAGATTGCCCGGCGCTACGATCAGGAACACGCGCGCGTCTGCCTTCAGCCGCAAGCGCCGGGCCTGGCCGGGCGGCTGACGCACTGGCGCGAGGCGCGTCTGGTGCGCAATGCACTCAAGGTCGCTGGCGAACCGGGGCTGATCCTCGACGTGGCCTGCGGGGTGGGGCGTTTCTGGTCGGTACTGGCCGAACATGCCAATCGGGTGATCCTCGCGACGGACCCGTCCCAGGACATCCTCGATCATGCCCGCACACATCACCCGCAAAGTCTGCTGAAGCGGATCAAGACCTTTCAAAGCTCCGCCTTCTCGATTGGTTTGTCGGAAAACGCGGTTGACTGCATTTTTTGCATGCAACTGTTTCAGCACCTTTACAGTCCGGAACATCGTCTGGCGATGCTGGGCGAGTTTTACCGGGTCAGCCGCGATACGGTGATCGTCGCGGTGCGCCTGGACGGACGTTTCAAAGGTGCGCATTCAAGCGTGGAGGGGCCGTTACCGAGCAAGGCCGGGGTCGAAAGCGAGTTCAGGCAGGCGGGATTCCGTTTGCTCAGCCATCAGGATTTTTTTCCCGGTTGTGCGCAGATGCGGGTCTACGTGCTGGGTAAGACCAGTTAGGCCGACCTTGTCGGACTATTCTTCATGTCACGCAGTCATTTTCGCTAACGCTCTTGTTCAGTGGATGCGCGGAAATCGCCGGGGGCGATATATACTGCGCGCCATTCTTCAAGGGAGAGCCGTGTGGCCATCGATATTCACTGGATTCGCGACAACGATAGCCTCGGTCGGTTTTGTGCCGAGTGGCAGCAACTGCCATTCGTTGCCCTCGATACCGAATTCATGCGGGTCGACACCTTCTACCCGATCGCAGGCCTGCTGCAGGTCGGCGATGGCAAACGTGCCTACCTGATTGATCCGCTGACCATCGACAACTGGCAGCCTCTGGCTGCATTGCTGGAAAACCCGGCCGTGCTCAAGGTTGTCCACGCGTGCAGCGAAGACCTCGAAGTCCTGCTACGCCTGACCGGTAGCCTGCCGGCGCCACTGTTCGATACGCAATTGGCGGCCGCCTACCTGAACCTCGGTTTCTCCATGGGCTATTCGCGCTTGGTGCAGGAAGTGCTCGGCATCGACCTGCCCAAGGGTGAAACCCGTTCCGACTGGCTGCAACGTCCGCTCTCCGAAACCCAGATCAGCTATGCCGCCGAAGATGCCGTGCACCTGGCCGAAGTCTTCGTAAAGCTGCGTCCAAAGCTGTCTGATGAGAAATATGCCTGGGTTCTGGAAGACGGTGCCGAACTGGTGGCCAACCTGCGCCGCGAGATCGATCCGTACGAAGTCTATCGCGATGCCAAGCTGGCCTGGAAACTGTCCCGCGCCCAACTCGCGGTATTGCGTGAACTCTGCGCCTGGCGTGAAAAGGAAGCCCGTGCCCGCGATCTGCCGCGCAACCGGATCATCCGCGAGCATTCGTTGTGGCCGCTGGCGCGTACGCAGCCGGATAATCTAGGTGCGCTGGCGAAAATCGAAGACATGCACCCGCGTACCGTGCGTCAGGATGGTGAGTTTCTGCTTGATCTGATCAAGCGCTCTGGCAGTGTGTCGCCAGATCAATGGCCGCCAGCCGTGCCGGAGCCGCTGCCGGTGGACGCTGCCGTGTTGCTCAAGCAGCTCAAAGCCATCGGCCAGGCCGAGGCCGAGCGCCTGAACATTGCGCCGGAACTGATGTTGCGCAAGAAAACCCTGGAAGCGCTGCTCAAGAGCGGCTTCCCCAATGGTCCCTACCAATTGCCTGATTCGCTGCGTGGCTGGCGCCGCGAATTGATGGGCCAGGCGCTGCTGGACAGCCTGGTCACCGCCGGAGAACAGCCTTGAAACGTATTTGCTCCATCTATCGCAGCTCGAAGAGAAACGAAATGTACCTGTATGTGCTCAAGAGCGATGCTCTGGAGCGCGTACCGGATCCCCTGATGGCAGCCTTCGGCAAGGCCATCCATGCGTTCGACCTGGTGCTGAGCCCTGAGCGCAAGCTGTCGCGCGAGGACATCGCGGTCGTGCTGGAAAACCTCGAGAAACAGGGGTATCACCTGCAAATGCCGCCTGCCGAAGACGAGTACATCGAGCACTTGCCGGAAGAATTGTTGCGCCGCAACGATCCGGTGTGAATGGCAGACAGGCTCTGTTCAGAGTGGTTATGAAACACTGATTGATTTTAGCGATGGCAGTATCGACGGAGCAGCGCTCTGTCGGCTGCCGTCTGCACCGTTTTTGAAAGGTTTGAAGCATGCGCGTCCTGATTGCTGAACACGACCACCCCGTGTACGCCCAACTATTGCGCGAGGCGGCACCGGACCTGGAGGTGCTGACCAGCGGTGATTCCGCCGAACTGGCCGGCCAGGCCGCCGATTGTCCGGTGTGGCTCGGCCAGCCTGATCTGCTGGCGACCCTGTTACGCCAGGGCCATCAACCGCAATGGCTGCAATCGACGTGGGCTGGCATTACGCCGCTGCTGGCCGATGGCTTGCCACGGCACTATCGATTGACCCGTGCAGTCGGCATCTTCGGCCAAGTCATGGCCGAGTACGTGCTCACCTATATGCTCGGTCACGAACGTGAAGTGCTGGCGCGACTGGTCAGCCAGGTCGAGCGCAAATGGGACAGCCGCCATGGCCAGAGCCTGGCGGGGCGCAAGGTGTTGATCGTCGGCACCGGTGATATCGGTCAGAGTGTCGCGCAGTTCCTCGTGCCGTTCGGGGTCGAGCTGTATGGCGTTGCCAGCAGCGCGCGGGAACAGGCGCCGTTCATCGAAGTCGGTGCACTGGCGGATCTGCCGCGGCTGGTCGGTGAAGTCGATTACGTGGTCAATCTGCTGCCGAACACGCCGCAAACCCACGATATCTACGACGCGGCGCTGTTCAGGCAATTCAAGCCGACCGGGTTGTTCATCAACGCCGGGCGCGGCGTGGCGGTGGTCGATGCGGATCTGGTGGAAGCCTTGAAGGAAGGGCATCTGGCGGGCGCGGTGATCGACGTCTGCCGTCAGGAGCCATTGCCCCAGCGGCATCCATTCTGGACAGCCTGGGGCCTGCTGCTCACCGGCCACAGCTCGGCACCGACGTCGCCGTCGATGATGGTGAAGCTGTTTGTCGAAAACCTGCGGGCGTTTGAGGCGGGAGAGGCGTTGCGCGGGGAAGTGGATTTCGATCGCGGGTATTAAATCCAATGCGATCAAAGTGTGGGAGCGGGCTTG
>NZ_AKJO01000178.1:0-7924 GCF_000282295.1 Pseudomonas sp. GM33 | reverse complement strand
GATCTTTTGACTTTGATTTTTTTCAAGATCAAAAGATCGCAGCCTGCGGCAGCTCCTACAGGGAGCGTGTAAACCTTTCGGGGGGAGAACAATAAGAAATGCACGACAACCATTTGAGTCGCCATGCCCAGCAGGTTCTGACCGTCACTCAGGGCAAGGCCCACTTGCATGGCCCTGGCAGTGATCCGTCCATCGCCCGCTCCTGGCTGCGCTGCCTTGAGGACTATCACCTCGACCCGGCCCTGAGCATTGCACCGACGGTGCTGGAGCATGGGCGTGTCCTCGAAAGTCGCGAACGCTTGCAGCAAGTGCTGCACATCGCTGGCAATGAAATGACCAGCCTGCACCAGCAACTCTCCGGTGCCGGCCATGCAGTGCTGCTGACCGACGCCCGCGGCGTGATCCTCAATTGCGTCACCGCGCCTGCCGAACGACAGATTTTCGAGCGTGCCGGGCTCTGGCTCGGTGCCGACTGGAGCGAGGCCTGCGAAGGCACAAACGGCATCGGCACCTGCCTGGTGGAGCGTCAGTCGCTGACCATCCATCAGGACGAACACTTTCGCGGCCGCCACACCGGCCTGACCTGCTCGGCGAGCCCGGTCTTCGATCCCCATGGCGAATTGCTGGCGGTGCTCGACGTATCGTCGGCACGGCGTGACGTGTCGCGGCAAAGTCAGTTCCACACCATGGCGCTGGTCAATCTGTCGGCGAAGATGATCGAGAGCTGTTACTTCCTGCGCTGCTTCGACAATCAATGGTTGCTGCGTTTTCACTTGCAGGCCGAGTCCGTCGGTTTGTTCAGCGAAGGGTTGCTGGCGTTCGACGGAGAAGGGCGCATCAGCGCGGTCAATCAGAGTGCGCTGAACCTGCTGGGACACATTCGCGGCGGCTTGCTGGGTAAGCCGGTGGAAGCGTTTTTCGATTGCTCGCTCGATGAGTTGCTGGGGCGGGCGAGTATCAATGCCGCGGCCAGTTGGCCATTGCGTACCCGTGATGGTCGCAAGTTGTTCGCGGTATTGCGCGGCGAGGCGCGGCGGTCACTGCCGATTCCGATGGAGCCTGCTCCCAAGGCCGCACCTGCACCGCGCCTGTCGGGCATTTGCCTGGATGATGTGGCCTTGCAGGCGGATTTTCGCAAGGCCTTGCGCGTCTACGAGCGCGACGTGCCGCTGCTGATCAACGGCGAAACCGGGTCCGGCAAGGAGGCCTTCGCCAAAGCGGTGCACCACGCCAGCCAGCGGGCGGAAAAAGCCTTCGTCGCTCTCAATTGCGCGGCCATTCCCGAGAGCCTGATCGAAAGCGAGCTGTTCGGTTACCGTGGCGGCAGCTTCACCGGCGCACGCAAGGAAGGTATGCGTGGCAAGTTGCAACAGGCCGACGGCGGGACCTTGTTCCTTGATGAAATCGGTGACATGCCACTGGCCCTGCAGACGCGATTGCTCAGGGTGCTTGAGGACCGGCAGGTGGTGCCGATCGGTGGCGAGCCAGAAGCGGTTAACGTGCGGATCATCAGTGCCACCCACCGTAATTTACTGGATCGCGTGCAGGACGGCAGCTTCCGCGAGGATTTGTATTACCGCCTCAACGGGCTGGAAGTCGCGCTGCCGGCTTTGCGTGATCGCAGTGACAAATCGCAGTTGCTCGATTTTTTACTGGCCGAAGAGGCGCACGGAGAAGCGGTGTTGATTGACGGGCCGGCACGCGAGGCTTTGTTGGGATTTGCCTGGCCAGGCAACGTGCGCCAGTTGCGAAATGTGTTGCGTACGCTGGCAGCCCTGTGTGAGGACGGACGGATCGGTCTGGAAGATTTGCCGGCCATGATTCGTTCGGCCAGGCCGGCGATGGCGCCGGCTGTCGAGGAGCCATCGGAGCATCCGCTGGAGGATGCCGAGCGGCTGGCGTTACTCAGTGCGCTGGAGCAGACGCGCTGGCATATGACGCATACGGCGGAGCAGCTTGGGGTCAGTCGCAATACCCTGTATCGCAAGCTGCGTAAACACGGTATTGCCCGGTAAACCGTGTCGCGGCCATTCGCGAGCAAGCCCGCTCCCACCTTGGTTCTATAGTGAACACAACTGTGTGAACACCTCCGAGCAAAATGTGGGAGCGGGCTTGCTCGCGAAGGCGTCTTCAGATCTGAAACATCAGGTGCGATTTTCCCTACCCTACGCTAACCTGCGGCCATGTTTTAAGAGGTCGACTAATGCACATTCATATTCTGGGTATCTGCGGGACTTTCATGGGCTCGATGGCGGTTCTGGCCAAAGAGCTGGGCCATCACGTGACCGGCTCCGATGCCAACGTCTATCCGCCGATGAGTACTCAACTGCAAGCCCAGGGCATCGAGCTGACCCAAGGCTACGACCCGGCGCAACTTGATCCGGCCCCCGATCTGGTGGTGATCGGCAACGCCATGTCGCGGGGCAACCCGGCCGTGGAGTATGTGCTGAACAAAGGCCTGCCTTATGTGTCCGGCCCGCAATGGCTGGCCGATCACGTGCTGCAAGGTCGTTGGGTGCTGGCCGTTGCCGGTACGCACGGCAAGACCACCACCAGCAGCATGCTGGCCTGGGTGCTGGAGCATGCAGGCATGGCCCCGGGCTTCCTGATCGGCGGCGTACCGCAAAACTTCTCGGTGTCCGCTCGCCTGGGTGATACCCCCTTCTTCGTCATCGAAGCCGACGAGTACGACAGTGCGTTCTTCGACAAGCGCTCCAAGTTCGTACATTACCGCCCGCGCACCGCAATCCTGAACAACCTTGAGTTCGATCACGCGGACATCTTCCCGGACCTGCCGGCCATCGAGCGGCAGTTCCATCACCTGGTACGGACCATCCCGAGTGAAGGGCTGGTGATTCATCCGACCACTGAGCCGGCGTTGCAGCGCGTTATCGAGATGGGCTGCTGGACGCCGGTGCAAACCACCGGTGCTGGCGGTCAGTGGCAGGTCAAACTGCTCAGTGAAGATGGTTCGAAGTTCGAAGTGATGTTCGAAGGCGTCACCCAGGGTGTGGTCGAATGGGACATGACTGGCCAGCACAACGTCGCCAATGCATTGGCCACTTTGGCCGCTGCGCGCCACGTCGGCGTGGTGCCGTCCATGGGCACTGCCGCATTGAGCGCCTTCAAGAGTGTGAAACGCCGGATGGAGAAAGTCGCGGAAGTCCGTGGCATCACCATTTATGACGACTTCGCTCACCACCCGACCGCCATCGCCACCACGCTGGACGGCCTGCGCAAGCGCATCGCCGATGCACCGTTGATCGCGATCATCGAGCCACGTTCCAACTCCATGAAACTTGGCGCGCACCGTGACGGATTGCCGGAAAGCGTGGTCGATGCCGATCAGGTGATCTGGTACGCACCCGCCAACCTCGGCTGGGACCTGGCGGGCACCGCGGCATTGTGCACTGTACCGTCGATTGTCAGCGATTCCCTTGAGGGCATCATCGATCGTGTGAAGAGCCAGGCCCAACCCGGCACTCACGTGGTCATCATGAGCAACGGCGGCTTCGGCGGCCTTCACGGCAAGTTGGCCGAGGCGCTCAAATGAACAATGGCCCGGATCGCATCACCCTGGCGATGACCGGCGCTTCAGGCGCCCAGTACGGTTTACGCCTGCTCGACTGCCTGGTGCGGGAAGATCGTGAAGTACACTTCCTGATTTCCAGGGCTGCGCAGTTGGTGATGGCGACCGAAACCGACGTCACGCTGCCATCCAAACCGCAGATGATGCAGGCGTTTCTCACCGAATACACGGGAGCCGTCGCCGGGCAGATTCGGGTGTACGGCAGGGAAGACTGGATGTCGCCGGTGGCCTCGGGTTCCGGCGCGCCAGCGGCGATGGTGGTGGTGCCGTGCTCCACTGGCACCTTGTCGGCGATCGCTAGCGGCGCCTGCAACAATCTGATCGAGCGTGCCGCCGATGTGACGCTCAAAGAGCGTCGCCAGCTGATTATCGTGCCTCGCGAGGCGCCATATTCGAGCATTCACCTGGAGCACATGCTCAAGTTGTCGAACATGGGCGTGACAATCCTGCCGGCATCACCGGGCTTTTATCATCAGCCGCAAACCATCGATGACCTGATCGATTTCGTCGTGGCACGGATCCTTAACCTGCTGAATATTCCTCAGGACATGCTGCCGCGTTGGGGCGAGCATCATCTGACCAGCGATGAATAAGCTGCTGGTGATGGTGCTGGCGCTGCAATTGACCGGGTGCGCCACGGTGCGCACCCTCGATGCGGCCAAGCCGGGGGCGCCGGTGGTGTACGCCGGGACGCGGCTGGATTTGTATGCGATGAATGGCGGTTGTTGCGCGATGGACCGTTTCGGCGCGCAAGCGCCGAGCTATCCGGGCGTTGATCTGCCGGCCAGTGCGTTGCTCGACACACTGCTGTTGCCGTTGTCGGTGTTGACGGTGATCGGGGTGAGTTTTCAGGCAACGGGAGGGTTGTAGGTGTAGCGCGCTTTTGTGGCGAGGGGGCTTGCCCCCGTTGGGCTGCGGAGCAGCCCCAAAACCGGCCATCTCCATTTTTCTGATTCACCGCAAGTACCCTATTTACGACTGCTACGCAGTCGAACGGGGGCAAGCCCCCTCGCGTGGATTATTTGCCGAGTTTGCGCAACTCATCCGACTCGACAATCCGCACGCCATCCTGCTCTTCGAGCGCAAGACGCCACATGGCGCGGGCCAGTTGGCAGGCTTCGATGCCGTGGTATTTACCGGGGATCAGGCGTGACAAGGGGCCAGCGACTTTTTCGGCCAGGCGCGGCTCAATGCGATCACCCAGCAACAGCGAAGGGCGGCAAATAGTCAGCTGCGGCCAGTCTTGCGCGCGCAACGCGTACTCCATCTCGCCTTTGACCCGGTTGTAGAAAATCGAGGATCGGCGATCGGCTCCCAGGGCACTGATCACGATCAGGTGCCGTGCGCCCATCTCCCGTGCGCGCTTGGCGAATGCCACCACCATGTCCAGGTCCACTGCGCGAAACGCCTGCTCCGAGCCGGCTTGCTTGATCGTGGTGCCCAGGCAGCAATAGGCAATATCGACCCGCCCGTTCAGTTGTGGCAGGAACGCCGTCGGGTCGCCGACCGGGTTTTCCAGGTGCGGGTGTTTGGCCAGTGGCCGGCGCGAGGGGGCCAATACCCGAGTAATCGTTGGCTCGCTGAGCAAGCGATCGAGCAGGTGTTCACCCGTCAAACCGGTGGCTCCGGCGAGCAGCACATGCTGAGGCGTCAAGTACATAGTGTTTCTCCCTTGATACTGTTCAGCTTAGTTGCTGTTTGCATCCTTGCTTTGCATGGATGCACTTTGCAACGCTTTTCGTGCCTGTTGTTTGCGCAATAGTTGCCAGTGCGAGAGGACGGTTTTCGGTGCCCAGATTTGTGGTTCGGATGCTTCGAAGCCGTCCGCCAGCTCACGCTCGGCGACAGTGGCTTTGGCCCGTTTGAAGGCTTGTTCCAGATCATCGGTCTGGTTCAGGGCCTGGACGAACAGGGCATCGCCGAAGTAGGTGAAATTGGCCTCCTCCGAGCAGCCGAAGGAGACGCGGTCAGCCCGCGAGGCCGTCATGATCAGGGTCCGTTCATCCTTGAGTGCGGGAATGAAACCGCCAGAGTAGCAGGACGAAATCACGATGACCTTGTCGCGGTTTTTCAGCGGGGCGAGAACAGCGGCCAATTCGTCGGCTGGCAGATCGGCCAGTTCCATGCGCGGCTGGTCCAGTACCAGTTCGTGTTCGCTGGTGCCATGGCTGGTCAGGTAGATGAAAATCAGGTCTTCCGGACCGCTGCGTTCGGCCAGCGCCAGGGCCGCGCGACGCAGGTTCTCCCGGGTAGCCATCGGGCGGTCGGCGAGGTGGTCACGATGGTTCACCAGGCGGATCTGGCCGAAGGCGCCGAAACGGGTGGAGAGCATATTGGCGACGTAGTCGGATTCGCGCAGAAACACGCTTTGCTTGCCATCGCCGCCCAGGGTCAACGAATACAGCTCCACTGCCGGGGTGGAGGGCGGAATGTTGGCCAGCGCAGCGTCTAGCAAGTGCCCCTGTGCCAGCAGGCCGAGCTCGAGTGTGTCAGGCAACAGTTTGCCCTCGGCGTCGCGCACGCGCTGGCCATTGATCCAGGTGCCGCTGAGCACGGTGCCGTCGGTCAGCACCAGCGTGCCACGCCCTTGGTAACTGTCGTTGTCGAACTGGCCGGTATAAAAGCTGCCGTCTGCGAGGTTCAGCCGGCCCTGGCCGGAAAAGCGCCAGTCGTTGAAGTGGCCGATGTAGTGGCTGCCGTCAGTGCCGATCAGCTCGCCCTTGCCGTTCAGCGAGCCTTCCTTGAACTGACCCAGCCACACATCGCCGTCGGCGTTTTCGTAGCGGCCTTTGCCGTGCAGTTGATTGTTCTTGAAGCTGCCGACATACATGTCTCCATCGGCGCTGTTGAACGTGCCGTTGCCTTCCAGCTGGCCGTCGACAAAGTGCCCGGTGAACTGATTGCCGTTGCCGTCACCGCGCTGGCCCTCGCCGTTGGGTTTGCCGTGGGCGAACTGGCCCTGATAGGAGCTGCCGTCTTCGAGTTCGAGGCGACCCAGCCCAGCGTATTGATCGGCCTTGAATTCACCGCGGTAACTCATGCCGTTTTCTTTGAGCGTGCCTTCGCCGTCGCGGCGGCCAGCCTTGAAGCCGCCACTGTAGCTGTTGGCGTTGGTGGTCAGTGCTCCCTGGCCGTCGAACAGTCCCTGATTGAACTGCCCGCGATAGACTTCGCCATTGCTGCCGTGCCATTCACCCTGGCCCTGCCACTGGCCTTTGTCGAATTCGCCGGCGTACCAGCTGCCGTTCGGGTAGTCGATGCGACCCTTGCCTTGCAGCAAGCCATTGACCAGGTCACCGCGATAGCGTCCGCCGTCCGGCAGGCGTGCGTCGGGGGGCAAAGGAGATTCGCCGTCGCCGCAAGCGGTGAGCATCAGGGTCAAGGCAAGGAGTGCAAGTGGGCGCATAGCGGATTCCGGGCAATTAGGCGAGGGAGTATGCCGCAGCCATGTGTCCTTATATAGGGCGAGGTACCGCAAGAGGGCGCGAAACAGCAGGAGCTGCTTCGCATCCCGGAAGGTTTACACGAAGCACAGGGACAGGGGTTCGGCGATATACGCCGGCTTGTCCGAGCCTTCGATTTCCAGGGTGGTGGTGGCCTTGAGCAGCCATTGGCCGGGTTTCTTCTCGATGACTTCGGTCAGGTCGACCTTCAGCCGCACCCGCGAATTGACCTTGACCGGCTGGATGAAACGCACGCTGTCGAGGCCGTAGTTGACCACCATCTTCAAGCCTTGGGGCATGACGAGGATGTCTTCCATCAACTTCGGAATCAGCGACAACGACAGAAAGCCGTGAGCGATAGTGCTGCCAAATGGCGTTTGCGCGGCCTTGACCGGGTCGACGTGGATGAACTGAAAATCCCCTGTGGCTTCGGCGAACAGGTTGATGCGGTCCTGATCGATGGTGAGCCATTCGGAACGTCCAAGTTCCTTGCCGACATAATCTTTGAGCTCTGCAACTGGAACATAGGGCATTGAGACTCTCCTTGGGTTCATCGGTTTTATAGTTTTGAGTTGGGGGGATTTGACCTCCCGGGTTACCACTTTAGATCAACATGGCTGAACGTCGCGGTCAACTGGCCATGCTTTTGGCGAATGCCGGTCTATAGCGCGAGCATGCTTATAATGCCAAGCCAATGCGGGTGACGGATTTTGCGGGAGATCTTTGATGTTGTTACGGGGCCTGACGTGGCTGGTGCTGTTCCAATTGCTCGGTACGGCGATCAATCATTTGTTTCTGCCTGTGCTGCCGGGGCCGATTGTGGGGTTGCTGCTGTTGCTGGTGTACCTCATCTGCCGCGGACAGGTCGGCGAGCCACTGAACCTGGCGGGGG
>NZ_AKJO01000177.1:0-61791 GCF_000282295.1 Pseudomonas sp. GM33 | reverse complement strand
GGAGCTGCCGAAGGCTGCGATCTTTTTGAAACAAAATCAAAAGATCGCAGCCTTCGGCAGCTCCTACAGGGGAATGATGTGTTTGTTAGGTTTCTGTTGGAGTCTGGCAATGCCGTTACGCGAAGAGTGTCTGTGGGAAAAACTGACGCCGCAGAGGCCGGACAATTCGGCCCTCAAGGGTGAGGTCACGGTGGATGTCTGCGTCATCGGCGCCGGGTTTACCGGTTTGTCGGCGGCGGTGCATCTGCTGGAGCAAGGCAAGACCGTTTGTGTGCTGGAGGCCCATCGTGCCGGCCATGGTGGTTCGGGGCGCAACGTCGGGCTGGTCAATGCCGGGATGTGGATTCCCCCGGACGAGATCGAAGCCGGGTTCGGCGCTGAGGTCGGCAGCCAGCTCAACCGCATGCTGGGCGCGGCGCCATCCCTGGTGTTCAGCCTTGTGGACAAGTACAACATCGATTGCCAGTTGCGCCGCGAAGGCACGCTGCACATGGCGCACAACGCCCGTGGCGAAGCCGACTTGCGCAGTCGTGAAGAACAATGGAAGCGTCGCGGTGCGCCGGTAGAGCTGCTCACCGGTCAGGCCTGCGAGCAAGCCACCGGCACGAAAAAGATTGCCGCAGCATTGCTCGATCGCCGCGCCGGCACGCTCAACCCGATGGCCTACACCACAGGGCTGGCCAAGGCGGCCATCGGCCTGGGCGGTCAATTGTTCGATCATTCCCCGGTCACCCGGCTCGAACGCCAGGGCCAGCGCTGGTCGGTGCAAACCGCCCAGGGTTCGGTGATGGCTGAGAAGGTGGTGATTGCCTCCAATGCCTACACCGAAGGCGACTGGACGGAACTGCGGCGCAATTTCTTCCCCGGTTATTACTATCAGGTGGCCTCGGTGCCGCTGACCGAAGAAGCTGCCCGGCAAATTCTGCCCGGTGGCCAGGGTTCCTGGGACACTCGACAGGTGCTCAGCAGTATCCGTCGGGATAAAGACGGTCGCCTGTTGCTTGGCAGCCTGGGCAATGGCAATCAGAAGCCGACCTGGTTCCTCAAGGCCTGGGCCGACCGGGTGCAGCAGCACTATTTCCCCTACCTCAAACCAGTGGAATGGGAGTGCACCTGGACCGGTCGCATCGCCTTCACCCCCGATCATTTGATGCGCCTGTTCGAGCCAGCGCCCGGTTTGGTGGCCGTCACCGGTTACAACGGGCGGGGCGTGACCACGGGAACGGTGGTCGGCAAGGCCTTTGCCGATTACCTGTGTAACGGAAATCCTCAAGCGCTACCGATTCCTTTCGCGCCCATGCAGCCATTGGCCGGGGTGGGGTTGCGCAGCTGTCTGTACGAGGCGGGATTCTCGCTGTATCACGCAGGCCAGTGCCTGCGGATCGTGATCTGAATGTTGATTTTTGCAGGGCGCAAGCGGCGCTTTTTCGATCTGCAGCTAGCCTGTAGTGGTGCGGGTTGTAGCAGTCTCGCACCAGCAGTGTGCACTTCGGTGACGCACGTTGTTACAGGCTGGTTGCACGTCGTTTAAAGCCGCGGTTGCAATGATGGCGCAGGCGGGTTGCGCCTCAAAAAAATAATGGTTTTACCTTCCGCGGTTTAGACGGTTGCACGCCCAATGAAAATGGGTCCGAAACAGTCGAAATAACAAGAAAGCAGCGACTTTTTTAAGAATAAAAAACCGATGGCACGGCCCTTGCTCTGAGCATTCAGTGAAGTCGCAGTGCCAATTAAAAAAAACCATGGAGCACCACCTCATGTCCCAGACGTTTTACAAGAAAGGCTTTCTGGCCCTCGCAGTGGCAACTGCGCTGGGTGTTTCTGCGTTTGCTCAGGCTGACATCAAGATCGGCGTAGCGGGACCAATGACAGGCGCCAACGCGGCATTTGGCGAACAGTACATGAAGGGTGCACAAGCGGCGGCCGATGCGGTCAACGCGTCGGGCGGCGTCAACGGGGAAAAAATCGTACTGGTCAAGGGCGATGACGCCTGCGAACCGAAGCAGGCTGTGACGGTCGCCAAGGACCTGACCAACCAGAAAGTCGCCGGCGTGGTCGGTCACTTCTGCTCCTCGTCGACCATCCCGGCCTCCGAGATCTACGACGAAGCAGGCATCATCGCCATCACGCCTGGCTCCACCAACCCGGCTGTGACCGAGCGCGGCCTGAGCGCCATGTTCCGTATGTGCGGGCGTGACGACCAGCAAGGCATCGTGGCCGGCGACTACATCGTCGACGTGCTCAAGGGCAAGAAAGTGGTCGTGCTGCACGACAAGGACACCTACGGTCAAGGCCTGGCGGATGCCACCAAGGCTCAGCTTGAGAAGCGTGGTGTGAAGCCTGTGCTGTATGAAGGCCTGACCCGCGGCGAGAAAGACTTCAGCACCATCGTGACCAAGATCCGCGGCGCTGGCGCTGACGTCGTCTACTTCGGTGGCCTGCACCCGGAAGCCGGTCCTCTGGTGCGTCAACTGCGTGAACAGGGCCTGAAAGACGTCAAGTTCATGTCCGACGACGGCATCGTGACCGACGAACTGGTGACCACCGCTGGCGGTCCGCAATTCGTTGACGGCGTGCTGATGACCTTCGGCGCCGACCCACGCCTGCTGCCAGACAGCAAGACCGTGGTAGACGCCTTCCGCAAGGCCGGTACCGAGCCTGAAGGCTACACCCTGTACGCCTACGCTTCGGTCCAGGCCCTGGCCGCAGCCTTCAACGGCGCCAAGTCCAATAAGGGCGAAGAAGCGGCTGCATGGCTGAAGAAGAACCCGGTCAAGACCGTCATGGGCGAGAAGACCTGGGACAGCAAGGGCGACCTGAAAGTCTCCGACTACGTGGTTTACCAGTGGGACAAGGACGGCAAATACCACCAGCTGGAAAAACAGAAGTAAGGGCTGACTCGATCATCTGAACCCCACTGATCCCTTGTGGGAGCGGGCTTGATCGCGAAAAACGTCAACGATAACGCGTGCTTGCTGGTTCAACGCGTTGTCCTCAGGTTCTTCGCGAGCAGGCTCGCTCCTACAGGGGGCGGTGGTGGCCAGCCTGATCGTGGGTGTCATTGCTCCGACGTATATCTGTATTTTCCTTAGAAGAACCGCACAGCCACATGTGCAGGTTCTCATTGCGTGAGATTGCGTTATGGATGGTATTTTCCTGCAGCAACTGGTCAACGGCCTGACCCTCGGGTCGGTCTATGGCCTGATCGCCATCGGCTACACAATGGTCTATGGCATCATCGGCATGATCAACTTCGCCCACGGCGAGGTTTACATGATTTCCGCTTACCTCGCGGCAATCAGTCTGGCTCTGCTGGCTTACTTCGGTATCGAATCCTTCCCGCTGCTGATGCTTGGCACACTGATCTTCACCATCGTCGTCACGGCGGTGTATGGCTGGGTCATCGAGCGTGTCGCCTACAAACCCCTGCGCAACTCCACTCGACTCGCACCGCTGATCAGTGCGATCGGTATCTCCCTGATCCTGCAAAACTACGCACAGATCTCCCAGGGCGCGAAGCAACAAGGCGTTCCGACATTGCTCTCGGGTGCATGGCGCGTGGATATCGGTACCGGTTTCGTTCAGTTGACCTACACCAAAGTCTTCATTCTGGTCGCAGCGTTCGTCGGGATGGGCCTGCTGACCTACGTCATCAAGTACACCAAGCTCGGCCGCATGTGCCGTGCAACCCAGCAAGACCGCAAGATGGCTTCGATCCTGGGGATCAACACCGACCGGGTGATTTCCTACGTGTTCATCATTGGTGCAGCGATGGCGGCCCTGGCCGGCGTGCTGATCACCATGAACTACGGCACATTCGACTTCTATGCCGGCTTCATCATCGGGATCAAGGCGTTCACCGCCGCGGTGCTCGGCGGGATTGGCTCACTGCCTGGCGCGATGCTCGGCGGGATCATTCTCGGGATTTCCGAGTCGCTGTTTTCCGGTCTGGTGAACTCGGACTACAAAGACGTTTTCAGCTTCTCGCTGTTGGTCCTCGTTCTGGTCTTTCGGCCTCAAGGCCTGCTCGGCCGTCCTCTTGTGTCGAAGGTGTAAGCGATGTCTTCAACCACTAAAAAAACCATTGATATCAAAAAAAGTCTGGTTGACGCGATTCTTGCCGGCCTCATTGCCCTGATTGTGTTCGGGCCGATTGTCGGCGTCGTTCTCGATGGCTATGGCTTCAACCTGGAAACCACCCGGGTGGCGTGGATCGTGGCGATCGTCATGGCCGGGCGTTTTGCCCTGAGCCTGTTCCTGCAGACAGCCAAGGGTCTGAAAATCCTCGAAGGCTTTGAAACGACAGGCTCCGGGGTGCATGTGCTGGCGCCGGACTACAAGTCGCGGCTGCGCTGGATCATCCCGCTGATGATCGTCATCGCCGTGGTACTGCCGTTTTTCTCCAACTCCTACCTGCTGGGCGTGGTCATCCTCGGGCTGATCTACGTACTGCTGGGGCTGGGGCTGAACATCGTGGTCGGCCTGGCCGGCCTGCTCGACCTCGGTTACGTGGCGTTCTACGCCATCGGCGCCTACGGCCTGGCACTCGGCTACCAATACCTCGGGCTGGGCTTCTGGACGGTGTTGCCGCTGGCGGCGATCACCGCCGGCCTGGCCGGTTGCATCCTCGGTTTCCCGGTGCTGCGCCTGCACGGTGACTACCTGGCGATCGTGACTCTGGGCTTCGGTGAAATCATCCGCCTGATCCTCAACAACTGGTTGTCGCTCACTGGCGGCCCGAACGGCATGCCGGCACCGCTGCCGACTTTCTTCGGCCTGGAGTTCGGCAAGCGAGCCAAGGACGGCGGCGTGCCGTTCCATGAGTTCTTCGGCATCGCCTACAACCCCGACGTGAAGTACTACTTCATCTACGCGGTACTGTTCCTGGTGGTGCTGGCTGTGCTGTACATCAAGCATCGCCTGACCCGCATGCCGGTCGGCCGCGCCTGGGAAGCCCTGCGCGAAGACGAAATCGCCTGCCGCTCCATGGGTCTGAACCACGTACTGGTCAAGCTCTCGGCATTCACCATCGGTGCCTCGACGGCCGGTCTGGCCGGGGTGTTCTTCGCCACTTACCAGGGCTTCGTCAACCCGACCTCGTTCACCTTCTTCGAATCGGCGTTGATCCTCGCCATCGTGGTACTGGGCGGCATGGGTTCGACCATCGGCGTGGTGATTGCAGCCTTCGTGCTGACCGTCGCCCCGGAACTGCTGCGTGGCTTCGCCGAGTATCGCGTGCTGCTGTTCGGCATCCTGATGGTGTTGATGATGATCTGGCGACCGCGCGGCCTGATTCGGATCAGCCGTACCGGTGTGACGCCGCGTAAAGGAGTAGCGCCATGAGCGAAGTCGTACTCTCCGTAGAGAAGCTGATGATGCACTTCGGCGGCATCAAGGCATTGAATGATGTGAGCCTGAAGGTCAAGCGCAACTCGATCTTCGCCCTGATCGGCCCCAACGGCGCCGGCAAGACCACGGTGTTCAACTGCCTGACCGGGTTCTACAAGGCCTCCGGCGGCAAGATCGAACTGAACGTGCGCGGGCAAAAGACCAACGTCATCCAGTTGCTGGGCGAATCGTTCAAGCCGACCGATTTCGTTTCGCCAAAAAGCTTCATCACCCGGCTGCGCTACAAGATGTTCGGCGGCACCCACCTGGTAAACCGTGCCGGCCTGGCGCGGACGTTCCAGAACATTCGCCTGTTCAAGGAAATGTCGGTGCTGGAAAACCTGCTGGTGGCCCAGCACATGTGGGTCAACCGCAACATGCTGGCCGGCATCCTCAACACCAAGGGCTATCGCAAGGCCGAAAGCGATGCGCTGGATCATGCCTTCTACTGGCTGGAAGTGGTGGACCTGGTGGACTGCGCCAACCGCCTGGCCGGTGAACTGTCCTACGGCCAGCAGCGCCGCCTGGAAATCGCCCGCGCCATGTGCACCCGTCCGCAGATCATCTGCCTCGACGAACCGGCCGCCGGCCTCAACCCTCAGGAAACCGAAGCGCTGAGCGCGATGATCCGGCTGCTGCGCGATGAGCACGATCTGACCGTGGTGCTGATCGAACACGACATGGGCATGGTAATGAGCATTTCCGACCACATCGTGGTGTTGGACCACGGCATCGTCATCGCCGAGGGTGGTCCCGACGACATCCGCAACGACCCGAAAGTGATTGCCGCGTACCTGGGCGCCGACGAAGAGGAAGTGGTATGAGCAAACCCATCCTCGAACTCAAGGACCTGGACGTGTTCTACGGCCCGATCCAGGCCCTCAAAGGCGTCTCGCTGCACATCAACGAAGGGGAGACTGTCAGCCTCATCGGCTCCAACGGCGCCGGCAAGTCGACCCTGCTGATGTCGATCTTCGGCCAGCCACGGGCCGCCGACGGGCAGATTCTTTATCAGGGCGTGGACATTACCCACAAATCGTCCCACTACATCGCCTCCAACGGCATCGCGCAGTCGCCGGAAGGGCGGCGGGTGTTCCCTGACATGACAGTCGAGGAAAACCTGCTGATGGGCACCATCCCTATCGGTGACAAGTACGCCAAGGAAGACATGCAACGCATGTTCGAGCTGTTCCCGCGGCTTGAAGAGCGGCGTACCCAACGGGCGATGACCATGTCCGGTGGCGAGCAGCAGATGCTGGCCATCGCCCGCGCCCTGATGAGCCGGCCCAAGTTGTTGCTGCTGGATGAGCCGAGCCTGGGGCTGGCGCCGATCGTGGTGAAACAGATCTTCGCGACCCTGCGAGAACTGGCCAAGACCGGCATGACTATCTTCCTGGTGGAACAGAACGCCAATCACGCCCTGCGGTTGTCGGACCGGGCGTACGTGATGGTCAACGGCGAAATCCGCATGACCGGTACCGGCAAGGAGCTGCTGGTCAACGAGGATGTGCGGAACGCTTATCTCGGCGGCCACTGAGTTTCAGTGGGTTATGCACAAGCCCCGGCGCGCAATCGCCGGGGCTTTTTTACATTTCCCAAACACCACTAAACCCTGTGGGAGCGAGCTTGCTCGCGATAGCAATCTATCAGCCAATATTGATGTTGACTGACAAACCGCTATCGCGAGCAAGCTCGCTCCCACAGGTTTTTTGGCGTGCCTCCGGGAAATTGTGGAAAACAATATTCAAGACCTCCCGAAGCGCGACATAAAGCCGCTGCAAATAGTTGTTTTGTCACGGTTTTGACTTGTCCCCGTTTGCTGTGGAGCCGGCTGTGAATAACGTGGGAGTAGCTGGCTGGAGGCCTTTTAAACCGTGGCCTGCAGAGGTGTGTTCAGTTTTTGATCAAGTGTTTTTGCGCAACTTGAAGAGCACTTTGTCAACCTTTTTGTTCGAGATGAAAGCGGGTGGAATCAGCGTGGACAAGCCTGTGGATAAGTCTGTGATTAAACTCTGGAAAGACCCGGCTGAAGGCCGTGGTTACTGGCTTGGCGCCATCGCTGGTTTGACCCGTCAGTCATGAAAATCCCCAGGGGCTACACGGCGGGCTATTGAGGGTCAAGCAAAAAAGTTTCAAGAAACCGCGCAAAGCCTTGTGGACAGCGGCTTGCAGCTTTTCCACTTGCCCCCAAAGACTGTGGACCGGCCTGTGGATAACGTGCGCGCACATGGCTGCAAGCCAGGTTGGCCGAGGGCTTGCGAGGATTGTTCGTTTTTTGTACAGAAAGTGCGGTTGCCGCTATGGGCAAGGCCGGGCATTCTGCCTGCTGATTTACCATTCCAATGGCTGGCGATCAGCCGAAGCAAGGAGAACACGATGTCCAACACCCTGTTTATTACCGGCGCGACCTCCGGTTTTGGTGAAGCCTGTGCCCGTCGTTTTGCCGACGCAGGCTGGAAATTGGTGCTGACAGGCCGTCGTGAAGAGCGCCTCAATGCGCTGTGCGCCGAGCTGTCGAAGCAGACCGAAGTCCATGGCCTGGTGCTCGATGTGCGTGATCGCAAGGCCATGGAGGAGGCGATTGCCAATCTGCCGCCGTCCTTTGCCAAGCTGCGTGGGTTGATCAACAACGCCGGGCTGGCCCTGGGCGTCGATCCGGCACCCAAGTGCGACCTGGACGATTGGGACACCATGGTCGATACCAACGTCAAAGGCCTGATGTACAGCACCCGTCTGCTGTTGCCACGCCTGATCGCCCACGGTCGTGGCGCCGGTATCGTCAACCTGGGGTCCATCGCCGGCAACTACCCGTACCCGGGCAGCCACGTGTATGGCGCGACCAAGGCGTTCGTCAAACAATTCTCCCTGAACCTGCGCTGCGACCTGCAGGGCACCGGCGTACGGGTCAGCAACATCGAGCCGGGCCTGTGCGAGAGCGAGTTCTCGCTGGTGCGTTTTGCCGGTGACCAGGAGCGCTACAACGCCACCTACGCCGGCGCCGAGCCGATTCAGCCGCAAGACATCGCCGAGACCATTTTCTGGGTGCTCAATGCGCCTGCGCATATCAACATCAACAGCCTGGAGCTGATGCCGGTGAGCCAGACCTGGGCTGGGTTTGCGATCGAGCGCAAGTCTTAAGACCGAGTAACGGCCAATCGCGAGCAAGCTCGCTCCCACATGGAAATGCGATCAACTGTGGGAGCGAGCTTGCTCGCGATGAGGCCGGAATAGACACAACAGGACATCAGCTAGACTCCTCCCTCAAGCAACCCGCCACACCCGGCGGTCTAGAGGTATTAGAGGAGATCCAGTGAGTAATCGAGGCGAGCAGTCGCTGCTCAAACAATCGACCTTCCTGATGCTCGCCGTGACATTCGCCGGGATCATCACCGGTTTTGTGTCGGGCGCCCAATCCATCCTGTTCGATGGCTTCTTTTCGTTGATCGCGGCCTTCATCAAGGTCCTGATGCTGATCACCGCCAGGCTGATTGCCAAGGAAAGCAACCAGCGCTTCCAGTTCGGTTCCTGGCACCTGGAACCCATGGTGCTGGTGATCGAGGGTTCCTTCATTTTCCTGGTCGCCATTTACGCCTTTCTCAACGGCGTGTTTGGCATCATCAATGGTGGCCGCGAGGTCGAGCTCGGGCTAGTAATCGTCTATGCGGCAGTGTTTACCGTCGTCGAGCTCATTTATTTTTTCTACGTCCGCCATCGCAACCGCACGCTCAACTCATCGCTGATCCAGTTCGACAACATCAGTTGGCTGGTGGATGCGATGCTGTCGGCGGGCCTGCTGGTGAGTTTCCTCATCGCGCTGCTGCTCAAGACTCAGGGTTACGACAAGTGGGCGGTGTATGTCGACCCGATGATCCTGATTCTGCTGGCCTTGGGCATGCTCCCCCCGGCGCTCAAAATCCTCGGACCGGCCTTGCGCGATGTGTTGGGGATCGTCCCGGATCAGCTGGACGAAAAGGTGCGTCAGGTGATGGAGGTGGCGAAGGTGGAGCATGGTTTCGACGACTACATTTCCTACGTGCAGAAGCACGGCAGGGCGTGTTTTATCGAGATCCACATCGTATTGCCGAAGGATTACTGGCTGGACGGGGTGGGGCAACTGGACAGTTTGCGCGAGGAAATTTCAACAAAGCTTGGCGAGCCGGATGCCGCACGATGGCTGACCATCAGCTTTACCGGGGATCGCAAGTGGATTGAGTGATTGCACTCCACATGGTCAAGCCAGATATTCAGCCAGCCCGCGATAACAGGTCGCCAGGTGATAAGGCGTGGTCGACGGCATGTCGCGACGACTGACTTCCCCACGCTCATCACGGCATTCATACCAGCCGCCGGCATGCAGCGAGCGCTGCTGCAACGCCTGCAACTGGCGCAATACATCCGCTTCGCTGTCTGGACGCAGCGTCAGGGCGCGCAGGTACTCGGCCTGGGCCCAGATGCGCTGTGTGGCATCCCTGACGCCGCCACCTGGTTCGAGGTCGAGCATGGCCCGCACCGCACCGGTCTGTTGATCGACGCCCAATTGCTCGGTGAAGGCAAAAGCACGCTCCAGCGAACCATGCAGCTTCGAGCCACGCAGCAGAGCGGATGACTCCAGCAAGTAATACCACTCGAACTGATGCCCCGGTTCAAACCAGTTATCCACAGACCCCAGCGGCTTTTCCATCAACACGCCGTGCTGCGGATCGATAAAGCGCGCGTGCATGGCTGTGCATAACTCGATGAGTGCGTGTTGCACGTCGAGATCTTCACGCACCGACAGGGTGGCGAGGAATGCTTCGGCCAGGTGCATCAGCGGGTTTTGCAAGGGGCCGCTGCCCAGCGATGCCCAGTCGCGGTCGAGCGTGGCTTCATACAGACCGTCGTCCGTGGCGAAACGCTGCGCGATCACTTCCAGCGAGGCGTTGAGTACCGACTCCACCAGCGGCTCGCGGACCTTGTCACAGTAATGGGCGCAGGCGAACAGGATGAACGCGTGGGTGTAGAGGTCCTTGCGCTGATCCAGTGGCGCCCCTTGAGCATCGACGCTGTAGAACCAGCCGCCGTGCTCGGCATCGTGGAAGTGCCGCTGCAACGAGCGGAACAAGGCGGCGGCACGCTCTTCGGCGCCCGGCACCTGACCGATCAGGCTGGCAAACAGATACAACTGCCGCGCACAGGCCATGGCCCGGTAGCGTTGCGGTGGCAGCGGTTGGTGTTCGGCATCCAGCGCCTCGTAGGGCAACGCCATGTCGGCATTCCAGCCCGGGCCTTGCCAGAGCGGCACGATGACGTTCAGGAAATGCTGTTGCACCGAGGCGAACAGGGCGGTCAATTCAGGCTGGGAGGCGGAGCGGGGAACAGGTGGCATTGGCTGGCGTCGTCACGGCAGGGGCGATTGCGCGACATGTTAGCAGAGAGGCTGGCTTGAGAGAGGCTGTGTCTGTCAGGCCGCCTTCGCGAGCAAGCCCGCTCCCACAGGTGTACGCATTCCAATGTGGGAGCGGGCTTGCTCGCGAAGAGGCCGTGGAAGGCGCTAGAGAATCAACCCGCCAGCAACCACACCCCGGTCGCCGCCGAAGCCGCGCCCGCCAGTCGAACCAGCGTTGCTGCTGCCTGCGGCAAGGTCCGCACCACCGCATAACCTACCGCATGCAACACCGCCGTCGCGGCGACAAAACCTGCGGCATAGGTCCAGGGACTCGACATCTCCGGCAGTTCCAGCCCATGCGCCACACCATGAAACAGCGCAAATAAGGCTGTCGCACCTACCGCCATCACCAACGGTGGACGCACAGCCAGCGCCACCGCCAGCCCCAAGGCCAATACGGAAGCGGCAATCCCGCTCTCCAGTGCGGGCAGGTTCGTTCCTTCAAAGCCCAGCATCCCGCCAATCAGCAGGGTCCCGACAAAAGTGCATGGCAGCGCCCAGCGCGCAGCACCTTGCTGCTGTGCGGCCCACAGGCCGACCGCGAGCATCGCCAGCAGGTGATCGAGACCGCCAAGCGGATGGCTGATACCGGCGATCAAGCCATTGTCGCCATGCCCTGGATGGGCGAGGGCAAGAGCTGGCGTCAGCAGCAGGGCCAGGGCGCCCAGAATGCGTTTCAATGTCATGGATAAGCTTCCTTGTTGAAGGGGAGATCAGGCCGCAGTCAGCAAGCCCTGACGTTCGATGAAGGCGATGATCTGTTCCAGACCCTGGCCAGTTTTCTGGTTGCTGAAGACAAATGGCTTGCCGTTGCGCATGCGCTGGGTGTCGCTGTTCATCATCTCCAGCGAGGCACCGACCAGCGGTGCCAGGTCGATCTTGTTGATCACCAGCAGGTCGGATTTGCAGATCCCCGGCCCACCCTTGCGCGGCAGCTTGTCGCCGGCCGAAACGTCGATCACGTAGATCGTCAGGTCTGACAGTTCCGGGCTGAAGGTCGCGGAGAGGTTGTCGCCACCGGACTCCACGAGAATCAGGTCCAGGCCCGGAAAACGGCGATTGAGTTGATCCACGGCTTCAAGGTTGATCGAAGCGTCTTCGCGGATGGCGGTGTGCGGGCAGCCACCGGTTTCCACGCCGATGATGCGTTCCGGCGCCAGGGCTTCGTTGCGCACCAGGAAGTCGGCGTCTTCGCGGGTGTAGATGTCGTTGGTTACCACGGCCAGGTTATAGCGCTCGCGCAGGGCCAGGCACAGGGCCAGGGTCAGGGCGGTTTTGCCGGAACCGACCGGGCCGCCGATGCCCACGCGCAGGGGTTGAGTGTTCATGTGATTCTCCAAAATAACAGGCCCTAGGAACGGAACAGACGGCTGTACTGGCGCTCATGGGCCATACACGCCAGGGACAGGCCGAAAGCGGCGCTGCCGTAGTGATCGGGATCGATTCGGGTGGCGTTCTGTTGCGCCTGTTGAAGCAGCGGCAACAGTTCGCTGGTCAGGCGTTGGGCGGCTTGCTGGCCCAGTGGCAAGGTCTTCATCAGCACCGCCAACTGGTTTTCCAGCCAGCTCCATAGCCACGCAGCCAAGGCGTCCTGCGGGCTGATCTGCCAGGCGCGCGCAGCCAGGGCCCAACCCAGGGCCAGATGGGGCTCACTGCGTTGTTCGAGGAAGGCACGGGCGGCTGTGTCGAGTTCCGGCAAGCCGTTGAGCAATTGCTGCAACGAGTAGCCCATCTGCCGGCTTTCCTGATGCAGCTCGCGGGTTTCGCGACTGGCGCGATGTTCCTCGCAGCGTTGCAGCAATTGGCCCCAGTTGTCCTCGCTGGCGGCCACGCAATGGGCGAGCAGCAAGGGCGCTTCGAAGCGTGCCAGATTCAACAGCAACTGATCGCTGATCCAGCGTCGCGCACTGTCGGGGTCGTTTACCCGGCCGTTATCCACAGCCATTTCCAGCCCTTGGGAGTAGCTGTAGCCGCCAATCGGCAATTGCGGACTGGCCAGGCGCAGCAGCGCCCAGGCCGGGTTCATGGGCGTACGCCGAACTGGTGCAGTTTCGGCGCGTAGTTGAAGTCTTCATCACCCTGGCGCGAATGATGATGGCCACCGCCGTAGGCGCCATGTTCCGGCTGGAACGGTGCTTCGATGTTCGAGGCCATGGCACCGAGTTGTTCGAGCATGGCCTTGAGCACGTAGTCGTCGAGCAGTCGTAACCAGCCGTCGCCGACTTGCAGGGCGACATGGCGGTTGCCCAGGTGATAGGCCGCGCGGGTCAGTTCGAAGGCATTGGCGCAGGTGACGTGCAGCAGTTGTTCGGGGCGGGCGCAGACACGCACGATTCGCCCGTCTTCGGCTTGCAGGCATTCGCCGTCATGCAGGGGCGGTTGGCCGCGCTCCAAAAACAACCCGACGTCTTCGCCCTCGGCACTGAAACAGCGCAAACGGCTTTTGCTACGGGCTTCGAACGTCAGGTGCAGTTCAGCGGCCCAAACGGGTCGGGGGTCGATTCTGCGATGAATCACCAGCATCGGAAGGCTTCCAGCAATGGACGATGCTCAGGCTAGAGCAAGGGGCTTGCCAATCGACAGGATGCGTAGGAAATGGCTGACGGAGGTGTAGGAGGGGGATCGATTGAGTGGGCTTTTTGGTTGAAGTTGGTGCACTGATTTTGATTTGCGCACCAAGTTGAAGCGATGCGGTTCAGTTCAGTGTGGGAGCGGCGGTGCGACGATTCGACTTGCTCGCGATGACGGCGTATCTGTCACATTGATTCTGTATGTGCCGACGCTATCGCGAGCAAGCTCGCTCCCACAGGGATATGGGCTTCCTCAAGAGGTTACTCGGTACTGCCGAGCCCTTGCCAGTGCTTGAGGCCGATAAAGATGAAGCGCAGTTGCTGGGTGATCTTGGCCTGGGGCGTCAGGTGCTCAGGCAAGGCCTCGGCGGGCGGATCGATGATGTCCGGCAGGGTGGCGAACACGCTTTTGACGATCAGGTCCGCCATGACGCTCAGGTCGGCGATGTCCAGGTGCTGCAGTTTCGGCATCAGTGACAAATCCGCCGCCAGGTCCGAACTGATGCCTTCACGCAGACGGCCAATGGCCTGGCGCACCGGCAGCGAACCGCCGTATTGCTCGCGGGCGAGAAACAGGAACTGCGAGCGGTTGGCGCTGACCACGTCGAGAAAAATCCGCACCGAGGCATCGATGATGCCGCCCATCACGAATTCGTTGTGCCGTACCAGGCGAATGGTTTCGCGGAAGGTCTGACCGACTTCGCTGACCAACACCAGGCCCAGTTCATCCATGTCGGCGAAATGGCGGTAGAAACCGGTCGGTACGATGCCGGCGGTTTTCGCGACTTCACGCAGGCTCAGGCTGCCGAATCCTCGGCCGCCGTCCATCAGGCGCCGGGCAGCGTCCATCAGGGCATTACGGGTCTGTTGTTTCTGTTCGGCGCGGGGCAGCATCGCAAGGGCGTTTTCTGGACGGGGACGCGGCGCACTCTAGCAAATCGGCTTTGTCGGCGTCGAACGACTATGTGGGATCAAGCGGGGAAGTGCGGCATCTATAAAGCGCAGTGCTGAAAAGTCAAAAGCCCAATCCGGGGATTGGGCTTTTTTTCTGGGCGGCCATGGGGCTTAGCTCAGAGTGCTGTTGCGTTCGATCACACGGTCACCACCGCCTTCAGCGAGGGTTTGACCTTGTGGGGTGCGATCCGAACCGTCGGCAGCGAGGGTTTGACCTTGTGGGGTGCGATCCGAACCGTCGGCAGCGAGGGTTTGACCTTGTGGGGTGCGGTCCGAACCGTCGGCGGCGAGGGTCTGGCCTTGTGGGGTGCGGTCCGAACCGTCAGCGGCGAGGGTCTGGCCTTGTGGAGTGCGATCCGAACCGTCAGCGGCGAGGGTCTGGCCTTGTGGGGTGCGATCCGAACCATCGGCAGCCAGGGACTGACCTTGTGGTGTACGGTCCGAGCCATCCTGAGTGATCAGGCCTTTTTCTTTCAGGCGATCATTACCGCCTTCGGCAAGGGTTTGACCCTGAGGAGTACGCTCGGATCCATCGGCGGCGACGGTCTGGCTGAACACCGAGTGGTCTTGTTTCACTTGTGGAGTGGCCTGGTCAGCTGCTGGCAGGGCAAAAGCAGTGCTGGCCAGCATCGAGAGTGAAAGGCTAAGCAGTAATTGGCGTTTCATGATTGTTGTGCTCCTCGGGGGTGCGAAAAAGTGGGTACGAGGGCAATGCTACTCTCGATAAATCGATATAAAAGTTCATAAACGCAATGGTAATAATCAACGGAATTGATTGTTTGCTGTGGAGGCTCTAGGACGGGCGTTTCCGGCGAGTTGTCTTGCACCGGTTTGGGTATTTTCGACCCATATCTGAAGTGTAAAAGTGCGGGGTCGGTAACGTTGCTCGACTGATGGGTCAGTATCTGACTGGCTGGATTCGGCGAAATCCGTCTATCGATTAAACCTGCCGGGTTTTTATCAGTCGTAGACTTCATGGCGAGCCGCTTCCGGCTCACCGTTTCACCTGTGCGTCGCCGTCGGGGCGCTCAGTCGTATCAGGAGCCCTGTGCAATGACGCGCACCCAAAAGACGTTTGTCTGGACCCTTTCCACCTTCCTTACCCTGTTGGCGTTGCTGGTGCTGATCATCGTGTTCTTCGACTGGAACCGGATCAAACCGCCGCTCAATGCCAAGGTTTCCGAAGAACTGCACCGCGCTTTTGCCATCAACGGCAATCTGTCGGTGGTCTGGCAGACCGAGCCCGATGAAAGCGGCTGGCGCGCCTGGGTGCCGTGGCCCCATGTGGTGGCCGAGGACCTCAGCCTGGGTAACCCGGACTGGTCGAAGCAACCGCAGATGGCCACTCTCAAGCGTGTCGAGTTGCGCATATCACCCCTGGCTTTGCTGGCACAGCGGGTGGTGATCCCGCGTATCGACCTCGCCGAGCCGAATGCGCAGCTGCAACGCCTGGCCGACGGGCGCGCCAACTGGACGTTCAAGTTCGACCCCAAAGACCCGAACGCCGAGCCTTCCAGTTGGGTGGTGGATATCGGTGCGATCGGCTTCGACAAAGGCCACGTCACCCTCGACGACCAGAGCTTGAAGACGCAGCTCGACGTGTTGATCGATCCGTTGGGCAAGCCGATTCCGTTCAGCGATATCGTCGGCGACAAAGCGGCGAAAGCCGCGCAAGAAAAGGGCTCGTCCCCCCAGGATTATGCGTTCGCTCTCAAGGTCAACGGCCAGTACCACGGTCAGAAACTCGCGGGTCAGGGCAAGATTGGCGGGCTGTTGGCGTTGCAGGATGCGACACGGCCGTTTCCGCTTCAGGCACAGGTGAAGATCGCCGATTCCAGCGTCGAACTGGCTGGCACCCTGACCGATCCGCTGAATCTCGGTGCCCTGGACCTGCGCCTGAAACTGGCCGGCACCAGCCTGGGCAACCTCTACCCGCTGACCGGCGTGATCCTGCCGGACACGCCACCCTATGCCACCGACGGCCATCTGATCGCCAAGTTGCACGAGCCGGGTGGCGCGGTGTTCCGCTATGAAGAATTCAACGGCAAGATCGGCGAGAGTGACATCCACGGCAGTCTGACTTACGTGGCCAGCCAGCCACGGCCAAAACTCAGCGGCTCGCTGCTGTCCAATCAATTGCTGTTCGCTGACCTGGCGCCGCTGATCGGAGCCGATTCCAACGCCAAACAGAAGGCCCGTGGCGGTGACAGCAAACAACCGGCGGACAAAGTGCTGCCGGTCGAAGAGTTCAAGACCGACCGCTGGCGCGATATGGACGCCGATGTCGAGTTCACCGGCAAGCGCATCGTGCACAGCGAAAAATTGCCATTCAACGACCTCTATACCCATCTGGTGCTCACCGATGGCGTGCTCAGTCTCGAACCGCTGCGCTTCGGCGTGGCCGGCGGCAAGCTGGACGCACAGATTCGCCTGAACGGCCACACCGATCCCCTGGAAGGCCACGCCAGGCTCACGGCGCGGGGCTTCAAGCTCAAACAGTTGTTCCCCGGCTTTGAGCCGATGAAAACCAGTTTTGGCGAGCTCAATGGCGACGCAGATATCACCGGTCGCGGCAACTCGGTAGCCAAGTTGCTGGGCAGTGCCAACGGCAATCTGAAAATGCTGATCAACGATGGCGCCATCAGTCGCGAACTGATGGAGCTGGCGGGCCTGAACGTCGGCAACTATGTGGTGGGCAAGATCTTTGGCGACAAGGAAGTGAGGATCAACTGCGCGGCCGCCGATTTCGGTATCCAGTCCGGCCTGGCAACCACCCGGCTGTTCGTATTCGACACCGAGAACGCCATCGTCTACATCGACGGCACCGCTAACATGGCGACGGAACAACTGGACCTGACTATCACCCCGGAATCCAAGGGCTGGCGCCTGATTTCATTGCGTTCGCCGCTGTATGTGCGCGGCAAGTTCATCAAGCCCGATGCCGGGGTCAAGGCCGTGCCGTTGATGCTGCGCGGCGCCGGAATGGTGGCGCTGGGCGTGATCGCCGCACCGGCGGCAGGATTGCTGGCGCTGGTGGCACCGAGTGGCGGTGAGCCGAATCAATGCGCGCCGTTGCTGGAGCAGATGAAGTCGGGCAAGGCGCCTGTCACCGTCAAGCCGGGCAAATGATTGGGCGTCTTTAGGGGCCCCATCGCGAGCAGGCTCGCTCCCACAATGATCTGTGTATGCAGGAACAATGTGGGAGCGAGCCTGCTCGCGATGGCGGCCTGACAGCCGCAACAATCCTCACGCCAGAGCATGTCCCGACGCCAACGCCTCTTCACGCAGCCACGCAAAAAACGCCCGAACCGGTGGATGGCGTTCGCGTCCCGGCACGCACAGTGCGCTGTAGCCGGCGCCATCGACCTGGATGTCTCCCCGGTACGGCAACAAAAGGCCGCTGGCCACGCTTTCCGACACCAGAATATTGCTTGCCAGCACCAGACCCTGCCCGGCAATGGCCGCTTGCAGGGCGTAATGCTCTTCGTCGTATTCGCGAACCGCTGGCCGACCGCTCAGCCAGGTTTCGCCCGATTGCGCGCACCAGGCCTCCCAGCCGTGGGCATAGAGTTTCGAGTTGTGCCAGCGCACGCTGATCAGCGTCGGGGCCCGGTTCAACGCCAGCGCCACTTGTTCGGGCGAACCATAGACACCGAAGGACTCATCGAACAGGCACTGGCCGTACAGGTTTGGGTAATCGTCGAGGCTGTAGCGCAGCACCAGATCGACACTGGCGTCCTGATGCAGATCGATGACTTCGCAGTGGGTGTCGAGGCGCACGTTGATATTCGGGTGCCGTGCGTAGAAGCGTCCCAGCCGAGGCACCAGCCACAGTGCGGCGAAGGCCGCGGTGGTGGAGACCGTCAGGTTGGCGCCGCTGCGCTGCGGGCGCAGGGTATCGACACTTTGCGCCACTTCGAGGAAAGCTCCGTGCAGGCTCTGGAACAGCCGTTCGCCGCACTCGGTCAGGCGCACCTGGCGTGGCAGGCGTTCGAACAGCGGCACGCCGAGCCAGCTCTCCAGGGAACGGATCTGATGGGACACCGCCGTCGGGGTGACGGACAGTTCTTCGGCGGCGGCCTTGAAACTCAACAGGCGTGAGGCGGATTCGAAGGCGCGCAGGGCGGTCAAGGGCAGCGAGGCGAACATCGGAAACTCCACAGATGAAATGGATTCATCTTGGCTGATTTTTACTCATTTGAAGGGGCGCGGCCGCGAGCTTCAAGCTGCAAGCCACAAGCCGTTTGAGTTTAGTCCCTGAGGAGATTCAGATGAGTAAAATTCTTGCCGTTCATGCCAGCCCCCGTGGCGATCGTTCGCACTCCCGGCGTTTGGCCGAAGTGTTTCTGTCGGCCTGGCAGGCCCGTCATCCACACTCGTCACTGACCCGGCGCGAAGTCGGTCGGGCGCTGATCCCGCCGGTCAACGAGGCATTCGTGGCCGCCGCGTTTTACCCCGAGCCCGACGCACGGCCACTGTCGATGCAGGCCGACCTGGCGTTCAGCGACGAACTGGTCGGCGAACTGCTCGGCCATGATGTGCTGGTGATTTCCACACCGATGCACAACTTCAGCGTACCCAGCGGCTTGAAGGCCTGGATCGATCAGATCGTGCGGGTGGGGGTGACCTTCGATCACACCCTGGACAATGGCGTGGCCCAGTACCAACCGTTGGTGCAAGGCAAAAAAGCCCTGATCATCACTAGCCGTGGCGGCTTCGGTTTTGGTCCGGGCGGCGAGCTGGAAGCCATGAACCATGCCGATACACTGCTGCGCACGGTGCTCGGCTTCATCGGCATCACCGATGTCACGGTGGTCGCTGCCGAGGGCGAGGAGTCCGCCGAGCGCAGCTTTGCAATCTCTGCCGCCGAGGCTGAGCAGCGCTTGTTGGCGCTGGCCGGGGAGTTCTAGATGGCCTGGGTGTTTCTGCTGGTCGCCGCCGGGTTCGAGGTCACCTTCGCCATGGGCATGAAGTACGCCGAGGGCTTCACCCGGCTCTGGCCTTCGCTGATCACGGTGGTGGCCGCTGTGGGCGGGATCTACTTCCTGACCCTGGCCATGCGCGAGTTACCCGTGAGCATCGCGTACCCGATCTGGACCGCCATCGGTTCGCTGGGCACGGTGTTTCTCGGGTTCGCGCTGCTGGGGGAAAGCCTGAGTGTGATCAAGCTGGTCTCGGTCGGGCTGATCGTGGCGGGCGTGGCGGGGTTGAAGTAGGGCGGATGACATAGACTTGTCGTCGAGTTGTCATCTTCGCAGGCGTAGCTTGGCGGATGTCTTGCATTGCGCTTGCGTCACCATTCGACCACAAGGATGTCCACCCATGTCGCAAGGTTCTGCCCCGCGCTACCCGCTGGTGCTGATCCCGGGAATGCTCGGGTTCATCCGCCTGGTGTTTTATCCGTACTGGTACGGGATCGTCGAGGCGCTGCGCCGTGGTGGGGCCGTGGTGTTCGCCGTGCAGGTCTCGCCGCTTAATTCGAACGAAGTACGCGGCGAGCAATTGCTGGCGCGTATCGACGAGATCCTGCGGGAAACCGGGGCCGACAAGGTCAATCTGATCGGTCATAGCCAGGGCTCGCTGACCGCCCGCTACGCCGCCGCCAAGCGTCCGGATCTCGTGGCATCGGTGACCTCGGTGGCGGGGCCGAACCATGGTTCGGAGCTTGCCGATTATCTGCACAAGCATTACCCCCATGACAGCGTTCGTGGTCATCTGCTGTGTTTTTTGCTGCGGATGGTCAGCGCACTGATGGGGTTGCTGGATACCGGTTATCGCGGGCCGAAGCTGCCGGTGGATATCCAGGCGTCCCATCTCTCCCTCACCAGCGCTGGCGTCGCGCTGTTCAACCAGCGTTATCCACAGGGCTTGCCTGAAACCTGGGGCGGTCACGGGCCGGAAGAGGTCAATGGCGTGCGCTATTACTCCTGGTCCGGCACGTTGCAGCCGGGCATCACCGATCGCGGGCGCAATCTGCTGGACGGTACCAACCGCAGTTGCCGGTTATTCGCCAAAACCTTCGTCCGTGAAGCCGGGCATTGCGACGGCATGGTTGGGCGCTACAGCTCGCACCTGGGCACGGTGATTGGCGATGAGTATCCGCTGGATCACTTCGATATCGTCAACCAGTCGCTGGGGCTGGTGGGCAAGGGGGCTGCGCCGGTGCGGTTGTTTGTCGAACATGCGGCGCGACTAAGCGCGACGGGGCTTTAGACCGCGTTGTCGTTCATCGTCGGAACGCCGCCCGGACCAAGCCACGCTCCCACAATGGAATGCAATCCCCTGTGGGAGCGGGCTTGCCCGCGAAAGCGCCGGATCAGGCAACGCTAATCTTGCGACCAAGCACGGTGGTCCAACGCTCGGAAACAATCACCCCACCCAGGGTCAACACCCCGCCCACCAGGTGATACATCGCCAGTTGTTCATGCAGCACCACCGCTGCAATCAATGCGGTAATCAACGGCAGCAAATTGAAAAACTGCGTGGTCCGGCTCGGCCCCAAACGTACCACCGCCTGCATCCACGCCAACGGCGCGACCATCGAAGCCAGCAGGCAGGCGTACAGCACCAGCGGAATGTTCTGCAGGGTCGGGCCGACTTTCGGTGAGGCGAGGAACAGCGGAAACAGCACCACCACAGCCACCAGCACCTGCAGATACAAGAGCACCAGCGGCGGCAGTTTCAGCTGCCATTTTTTCAACAGGGTGCTGTAGACCGCGTAGGCCAGGGTCGCGATCAGCATCATCGCGTCGCCCAGGTTGACCCCGTGTTCGAGCAATGCGCCCAGGCTGCCGGACGACACCACCACCAGGACGCCGGCGAACGACAGCACCGCACCGGCCAGGGCACCCATGGTCAGGCGCTGGCCGAGGCTGATGATCGCCATCGCGAGCGACATCAGCGGCATCAGCGAGAGGATGATGCCCATGTTGGTGGCTGAGGTCAGGCTCGCGGCGAAGTACGCCAGGCTTTGATAGACCGCCATGCCAAGAACACCGAGGACAAAGATCTTGCCCAGTTTCGGACGGATCAGCGGCCAATGGGCGAGCACCGGTTTGAGCATGAAGGGGGTGAACAGCAACCCGGCCAGCAGCCAGCGGTAGAAACCGATCTCGGCGGGGAAGATCGCCCCGGCCGACATTTTGGTGATCACGGTATTGCCGGCCCAGATGAAAATGGCCAGCAGGGGATAAGCGTATTGCATCGGGAAAAACCAGAACGTTAATGAAGTGCAATTATCCGCTTGTCTGGATGCAAGCCTATACTTCGATCCAGACAACTCGCCCCTGATGACGGACAGCATGAGCAGTAAACACATCGACCTGCTGGATTTCAGCGAACTGCCGTCGGCGGTGTACTTCCGCTACGCCGATTTTGACGCCCACGAATACGCCGCCCCCCATCGACATCCCTGGGGGACGCTGGAATATGCAGCCCACGGCGTACTGCACATGGACGTCGAGGGCAGCCGGTTCATGTCGCCTCCGCAATACGCGGTGTGGGTGCCGCCACAGATCGAGCACAGTTTCTATAGCCATCAACCGGTCAACTACCGCGCCGTGTGCCTGGCGCCCAAGGTGTGCGCTGATTTGCCGTCGCGAGCCTGTACCCTGGCCATCAGCGACATCCTCAAGGCGATCCTCAAGGATTTCGCCGCCCGGGACGTGCAAATTCCCGAGCGCGATGCGGACCGGCGTCTGGCCCAGGTATTGGTGGATCAACTGCAACAGGCCCCGGTGCACGAGTGCTACTTGCCCTACGCCAGCAGCCCCGGATTGCTGGGGATTCTGGAAGCATTGCAGGCCGAGCCCGGGGATAACCGGCCATTGTCGGAATGGGCCGCACGCATCCATGTCAGTGAACGCACCCTGGCGCGGCAGTTCGTGCGGGAGCTGGGCATGAGCTTCGGTGAGTGGCGCCAGCGCCTGCGCTTTCTGGCAGCGATCGAAGCGCTGGACAGCCAGCGCAGCATTCAGGAAATCGCTTTCGACATGGGCTACAGCACCGGCTCGGCGTTTATCGCGATGTTCCAGCGCCAGGCCGGATGTACGCCGGAGCAGTATCGGCGCAGCCATCTGGAGAACAGGAAGGTGTAACAGGGGTTGTCTACACTTCAGTACGAGGCCGCGCCCCTCGGTGTGGCGACCAGGAGAAAACTCCATGAAGAATTTGCGTGTCCCGTTGTTGATGATCGGTTTGCTGCTCTGCTCCCAGGGCTTCGCCGCCACAGCCCAACAGGAAAAGATGACTACCTGCAATGCCGACGCCACGGCCAAGAGCCTCAAGGGCGACGAGCGCAAAGCTTTCATGAGCACCTGCCTGAAGGCTACTCCGGCGGCAAACGATGCCGGCAAGGCCTTGACGCCGCAGCAAGAGAAAATGAAAACCTGCAACGCCGACGCCGCCACCAAAGCCCTCAAGGGTGATGAGCGCAAGGCGTTCATGAGTGATTGCCTGAAGAAAAAATAAACCTGGACGCTTGTGGTGAATGGGCCGCCCTCTTCGCGGGCAAGCCCGCTCCCACAGGGATCCTGGATGCCTGCGCAATTTTTGTTCAGCACAGAAACCATGTGGGAGCGGGCTTGCTCCGGGCGGCGTTCCGACGAAGAGGCCGACAAGGGCGCCGAGTCGCTTGAGCTGCCCCCGACCAAGGTCGACCCACACAATCCTAGTGCTCGCACCGGATCGCTGGCAGACTGCCAATCCTTTTTACGCCGTTCGTTTTTGAGGCTGTATGCCAACGTTTTCTCAGCGTCAAGTTTTGCTGGTCATCAGCTGGGTCATCATTTTTGGCGGGCTGCTGCTGGTCCTGCCGCTGCGGTTGCTGCCGAGCCTGCTCGCCGGGTTGCTGGTGTTCGAACTGGTCAACATGCTCACCCCGCAACTGCAACGGCTGATCGAAGGCCGGCGTGCGCGCTGGCTGGCGGTGGCATTGCTGGGGACTCTGATTGTCAGCGTACTGTCGCTGATCTTTGCCGGTGCCTTCAGCTTCCTCTTGCACGAGGCGGAAAACCCTGGCGCTTCACTCGACAAATTCATGGGGGTGGTCGACCGCGCACGCGGGCAACTTCCGCCGTTTATCGACGCCTATCTGCCGGCCAGTGCCGCCGAGTTTCGTGTGGCCATTGGCGAGTGGGTCAGCAAGCACCTGAGCGAATTGCAGCTGGTAGGCAAGGACGCGGCACACATGTTCGTGACCCTGCTGATCGGCATGGTGCTGGGCGCGATCATTGCGTTGCAGCGTGTGCCGGATCTGACCAAGCGCAAACCGCTGGCGGCGGCGCTGTTTGATCGACTGCACCTGCTGGTCCAGGCGTTTCGCAACATCGTGTTCGCCCAGATCAAGATTTCCCTGCTCAACACCTTCTTCACCGGGATTTTCCTGGCGGTGATCCTGCCGATGTTCGGCATCAAGCTGCCGCTGACCAAAACCCTGATCGTGCTGACGTTCCTCCTCGGCCTGCTGCCGGTGATCGGTAACCTGATGTCCAACACCCTGATCACCATCGTCGGTCTGTCGCTGTCGATCTGGGTCGCCGTCGCGGCGCTTGGGTACCTGATTTTTATCCACAAGCTCGAATACTTCCTCAACGCGCGTATCGTCGGCGGGCAGATCAGTGCCAAGTCGTGGGAGTTGCTGCTGGCGATGCTGGTGTTCGAGGCTGCGTTCGGCCTGCCGGGGGTGGTGGCGGGGCCGATTTACTACGCGTATCTGAAGAGTGAATTGAAGCAGGTGGGGATGGTTTGATCCGCTGGATCTTTGTTGTCTGAGCTGGCCTCTTCGCGAGCAAGCCCGCTCCCACAAGGACTGTGCATGACCTGTGGGAGCGGGCTTGCTCGCGAAGGGCGCGCCAAAGATTCTGGATCAGTCCATCGACCCGTAGCGTTTCGCAGCCTCGATCGCCAAGCCACTGCCGATACTGCCAAAGATGTTCCCTTCCACATGCCGCGCCTTCGGCAGCATCGCCGAAACACTGTTGCGCAGCGCCGGAATGCCGCTTGAGCCGCCGGTGAAGAACACCGTGTCGACCTGATCGACCCGAACATCGGCGTCTGTCAGCAATTGGGTGACGCTGTTGCGCACCCGCTCCAGCAGGTTATCGATGGCCGACTCGAACAGCGCACGGCTCAAGTCCACGCTCAGGCCCGCTTCAATGCGGTCCAGCGGCACGTGGCGGTTGTCGGCGTGGGTCAGCTGGATCTTGGTTTCTTCCACTTCCATCGCCAGCCAGTGGCCGGCGCGCTGTTCGATCAGCTTGAACAGGCGATCGATGCCGCCGGTGTCCTCGATGTCGTAGCGCATGCTGCCCAGGGCCAGTTGCGATTTTTGCGAGTACACCGAGTTGATCGTGTGCCAGGTCGCCAGGTTCATGTGATGGCTGGTGGGCATGTAGGCACCGCTCTTCATCCGGCTGCCGTAGCCGAACAGCGGCATCAGGCCGGCCAGCGAGAGTTGCTTGTCGAAGTCGGTCCCGCCGATGTGCACGCCGCCGGTGGCGAGGATGTCGTCCTGGCGGTTATCCACAGCACGCCGCTCCGGCGACAGGCGCACCAGGGAGAAGTCGGACGTACCACCGCCGATGTCGACGATCAGTACCAGCTCTTCTTTCTCGATGGTCGACTCGTAGTCGAATGCCGCGGCAATCGGTTCGAACTGGAACGAGACTTCCTTGAAGCCGATCTTGCGCGCCACGTCGACCAGGGTGTCTTCGGCTTCCTTGTCGGCCATCGGATCGTCATCGACGAAGAACACCGGCCGACCCAGCACCACTTCTTCGAATTCCCGACCGGCGGCGGCCTCGGCACGGCTCTTGAGCTGGCCAATGAACAGCCCGAGCAGGTCCTTGAACGGCATGGCTGTGCCCAGGACGCTGGTGTCGTGCTTGATCAGCTTGGAACCCAGCAGGCTCTTGAGCGAGCGCATCAGGCGGCCTTCGTAGCCTTCCAGGTATTCGTGCAGCGCCAGCCGGCCGTACACCGGGCGACGTTCTTCGATATTGAAGAAGACCACTGACGGCAGGGTGATCTTGTCGTCCTCCAGCGCGATCAGCGTTTCCACGCCGGGGCGCAGCCAGCCGACGGTGGAGTTGGACGTGCCAAAGTCGATACCCACGGCACGGGCTGGAGATGCGTTGTTCATGTCTTTCAGGTTCCGGTTAAAAAACGGCCGCGCAGTGTATGCCAGTGCGCGCCAGATTCGAAGGCCGGTTATCTGCTAATTCTTCGCAAACAATGCCTTGAAAGATGGGGCATCCCCCCCAAACTACCCTGCATCAACCGGACAGCGGCGGGCGTGCTCGCAAGAAGCCCCGCCGGCTGCCGATAAACTTCTGCTGCGCCGCCCGGTCACAAATTTGAGATCGGTCAAACCAACGGCTGCAAACAAGCGCATGCTGTGGCCCGTGGCGCGATTTGATAACGGATGGTGATTCCCGCGATGGACTTCAAAGACTATTACAAGATTCTCGGTGTGGAACCGACCGCAGACGATAAGGCGATCAAGGCCGCCTATCGCAAGCTGGCGCGCAAATACCACCCTGACGTCAGCAAGGAAAAGGACGCCGAGGCCAAGTTCAAGGACGCCTCGGAAGCCTATGAAGCGCTGAAAAGCGCCGACAAGCGCGCCGAATACGATGATCTGCGCCGCTATGGCCAGCACGGCCAGCCGTTCCAGGGACCGCCGGGCTGGCAGAGCCGTGGCGGTTTCGGTGGCGGTGGCCAGGACACGGGCGATTTCTCGGACTTCTTCAGTTCGATCTTCGGCAACCGTGGGCCTGGTTTCAGTGGGGGTGGACAGTCGCGTCGCAGCACCGGACGTCGAGGGCAAGACGTGGAAATGGAGCTTGGGGTTTTTCTCGAAGAAACACTGTCGACCGAATCGAAGAAGGTCACCTTCCAGGTACCGCAGTACAACGCGGCCGGCCAGCATGTGAGCAACACCAGCAAAAGCCTGAACGTGAAGATTCCGGCCGGTGTGGCCGACGGCGAGCGCATTCGCCTCAAGGGGCAGGGCGCTCCGGGCGTGGGCGGCGGCGCCAATGGCGACCTGTACCTGACGATCCGTTTCGCACCGCACCCGAAATTCGACGTCGAAGGCGATAACCTGATCATCACCTTGCCACTGGCTCCGTGGGAGCTGGCGCTGGGGGCTGAAGTCGCCGTGCCGACCCTGACCGGCAAGATCAACCTCAAGGTGCCGGCCGGCAGCCAGAACGGCCAGCGCATGCGCGCCAAGGGCCACGGCCTGATGAACAAGGCCGGTGAGCGCGGTTACCTGTTCGTGCAATTGAAGGCCGTGATGCCGAAGAAATCCGACGATGACATCAAGGCCCTGTGGCAGGAACTGGCGAAAAAAGCCGCATTCGACCCGCGAGAGCATTTTTGATCCCTTAGAACCAAGGAGTCACTGACAATGAGCAGTCCCCTGATCGTTCAACTGGACATGGCAGAATTCTGTGAGGCGACCGAGCTGTCGGACGTCTACGTGATCGAAATCGTCGAGCACGGCATCCTCGAACCTCAGGGCGCTCAGCCCAAGGACTGGGTTTTCAACGACTATGAGCTGACCCTGGCCAAGCGCGCCGCCAAGCTGCGGCGCGACCTTGACCTGGAGTGGGAAGGCGTCGCCCTGGCGCTGGACCTGCTTGAAGAAGTGCAGCAGCTGCGCGCCGAGAACCGCATGCTCAAGCAGCGGTTGGGGCGGTTGTTGGTGGAGTAGGAGCTGCCGCAGGCTGCGATCTTTTGATCTTGTGTTTCATTGCTCCTGCTGATGCAAGACTTCAAAATCAAAAGATCGCAGCCTGCGGCAGCTCCTACACGGGGGGCTTCAGGTTTTGCGTGGCAACACCACGGTAAAGATCGTGCCATCCATTTCACTGGAACTGACTTCAATCGTCCCCTGATGGGCGTCGACCACCTCCTTGACGATAAACAACCCCAACCCAAGGCTGGTAGTAGGCTCGCCAAGTTCTTCGCTGGCACTGCGCACCAGCGGGTCGAAAAGGGTCGGGATCGCATCGCAGGGGATGGGGACTCCGTCGTTCTGCACCGTCAGCCGAACGCTGTCGGCCTCGCCCTTGAGGGTCAAGGTCACTTCACGTTTGCTCGAACCGTGTTGCAAGGCATTGCCGATCAGGTTTTGCAGCATCTGGTCGAGCCGGCGCGGGTCCCAGGTGCCGCGGGTGTCACCCTGTACCGTCAGGGTTGGATCGCACTCCGGTTGACCGGCACAGGCCCGCGCAATCGCCTCCCGTGCCGCTTCAGCCAGGTCCATGGGCGCCGGTTCGATCGGCAGATGCTTGCCCAGGCGACTGCGCACCAGTTCCAGCAAATCCCCGACCATCACTGCCAGATGTCCGGTGCTGCGCTGGATATTGATCGCGCACTTGAGCGCATCACCTTCCAGCGCGGCTTTGCGCAGCAGTATTTCGGTGGACATGCTCACCGCCTGCAGGGGCGCGCGCAGGTCATGACCGAGGATCGCGAGGAAAATGTCCCGGGAGCGGTTGACCATTTCGGCATAGGCGGCGGTGGATTCGGCCAGGGCTTCGTCGATGGCTTCGTTGAAGCGGATCATGTCCTGGAAGTAGGCCAGGTCAGGTGACTGCAGGCTGTTGACCCACAGGCGGATGACACAGGCGCGCAAATGACGGAATTCACTGGTCATCTGCACCAGGTCAAAACCCACGGTATGGCGCAATTCGCCATGGCTGGCACCGGCCTCGTCGAGGCTCGGGGTTTTCTCCGGGCCTTCGCCGCGTGCCTTGGCCGCTTGTTCGGCGGGTGTCTGGGGCTTGCACATGTCCCGGGCCGCGGCCAGCAGGATCGACCGGGCATGGTCGCGCAAGGCGGCGCTGTCCATGGATTCGGCGGCCGGGGTGATGGTTTTGGCGAACTGCTCCCACTCATCGACGATGCGATCAACCTGTAGCACGATGAATTCGGAAAGACGCATGGTGGTTACCTGAGCATGAATCGGGGGGGCAGCGAATCGAATAGTAGTCCCTTTGCCGGAAAAAACACGACCGCTCGTTCGGTGGCATGAGTCCAGGTCTCTATGGCGGTACTTATGTATTGAAGGCTCTTTGAATTTCGAACGGTGGAGGCCTTTTTCCAGGGGCGGCCCAACGGTTATTTGGGCTTTTGTTTGGCGGGCGGGTTGGCGAAGCTGTGGGTTCAAATCCAGCCATCAAGGTGATGTAACAGTGTCTGAATTGCATGGAAGCCATTCACAGCAAACCATTGAAACCACAGGTGTCGAACACCAGGGCGTACATTACCGTCGCGTATTCGACGGGATACCGGGCGCCCTGAAAAATGCCCCGCCTGCAAGGCTCAAATCCCTCGAAACCCTGAAGCCGGCGATGCCCGAGTGGTACAGCGGCGCACGGGCCATCGACCGCCAGTACCTGAAGCAGTTGATCGAGGAGCGCTGGCGTGTGCAGGGCGTACTGGACAAAACGCTGGGCAGCTTGCAACACGACATCGAGGCCTTCGCCGAACCGCTGCTCAGGGAGATGTTGCAGGCGAATTTCAACTCGGTTGAACGCGCCGACGAACTCAGCGTGCAGCTCGAGGTGCCCAGTACGATCATCTTCGGCATCGACACCGGCGCCAGTCGCGTCCGCCAGTCGACCTTGCTGGAGGCGGCACTGCACAACTTCGAGGAAGCTGAAACCGTCGAAGGGGCGTTCCGAGACAGTTCCGGTATTTACCGCAAGGACAACCGGGGCAGTCTGAGCCTGGAGTCGGCCATTGCCCTGCCGGATTTTGCCGCGTTGTGTCGCAGCCTGGACATCGGCGGGCAATACCAGCGGCACATCAAGTCCGTCCTGTTGCCCGACGCCCCGCAAGCACAGCGAACCTTGCAACAAGACTCGGTGGCCAGTGAACAGGCGGCCTTTCATGTGGCCGCACTGATTGCCCGATTGAAGGGCGATATCAGTGACCATGCCTACGTCAAACTGGGCCAGGTGCGTGAGAGGCAGGCCAACATCACGCTCTACGACCGGCCGTTGCAAGGTCATCGCTTGTCGCTGATGGGGTTTCGCTTGACCGGTATCGTGTTGTTCAGCGCGGTCAGCGAGCCATCGCAAATAAAGCGCGAAATTGAAGCGTTGACACCGGCCTTGTTGAGATTCTGGATCGACTGGTCGCACCGCGTCCCTGTTCTTCCGGGCCGGGAATACGATCAATTCAAACTGCTGCAAGCTTTCTTCGCCAATGGGCCGCAGGGGTTGAACGATGAGCTGTTGCGCCGCGAGGACATCTATCAACAGAGTCGTGTAAGCGGTCCGTTGATCGCTTATGTGCCCGATGATCCTGATCATCCGTTGAAAGAGTACCCCTCACTGACTGCGTTCATGAAGGCGCTCCTGGGGCAGTTGAGAAATACCGATTACCAGGCGTTTTTCAGCCGCTTTGTGGCGCAGAAGGACAAGGGGCTGTTTTTCGCCCGGGTCAAAGAGCGTCTCACGACCTACACCTGGCATGAGCGCGAACCGCTGGACATGGGCCCGTGGTGGCGTGAAACGGCGGTCGAAAATCCGGATGCGGAACCGGTAACCAACCAGATCGCGGATGATCTGTGGATCACCCTGTTTGTGGAACGGCGTAACAAGGCCATCGCTGATGCCCGGCTGATCGCCGTACCGACCGGTGACGAGGATGCCAACGCACGCTTCAAGCGCCTGAGCGGTTACCTGTCGATCGGCTGGAATGTTTTCAATTTCGCCGCAATGCTGGTGCCGGGGCTGGGCGAAGCCATGCTCGGCATCATGGTCGCGCAAATGCTCGCCGAGGTTGCCGAAGGCGTCGAGGACTGGAGCAAGGGTGACAAGGAACAGGCTTCGGCGTACTTCAACGGGGTCTTGATCAACTTCGCGCAACTGGCACTGATGGGCGCCGGACATGTGTTGCCCGGCCCCGCTGTCGCACCGATCAAGGTGTCGCCGTTTGTCGAGGGGCTCAAGCCAGTGGAAGTCGGCGGCAAGGAGCGGTTGTGGAACCCTGACCTCGCGCCTTATGAGCAATCGATAACATTGCCCGATGGGGCGAAGGCCGGTGACACAGGGCTGTACCGTCATCAGGAACAGGACCTGCTGCGGCTAGACGACAAATGCTATGCCGTCAGACAAGACCCGGAAACCGGCCAGCATCGGCTGCAACACCCGACTCGCGCCGAGGCCTATCAGCCGCTGTTGGAGCACAACGGTGCCGGCAGCTGGAAGACCGAACTCGATCAACCGCTCGAATGGGATCGGCGTGCAGTGCTCAGGCGCCTGGGCTCTTCGGTGCAGGGGCTTTCCGATGAGACCCTGGAGCATATTTTGACTGCCAGCGGCGTGCATGAAAACGTGCTGCGCAGGCTCCATGTCGAGCATGAAACTCCGCCCGCGTTGCTGCTCGACACCCTGGAACGCTACAAGGCCCACGCCGATGCCGACGCTTGCGCAGTGCATATCCTGGCGAACCGGGTCGATGAGGAATGGGCCGGTTTTCTGCCACGTTTCATGACTGAAGTGCCGGGCTGGCCCGACGGTAAAGCCATCGAAATCTTCGACGACCCGGACCTGTCAGGTGCGTCGATCAAGGAGGGTTACGCCGATGCGCTGCCGGCCGAGACCTTGCGCATGAGCCGGCAGGATCTGCTCGCCGGTGAGTTGACCGAACGGGTTGTCGGGTTCCTCGATGAACAGGCCCTGCGCGATGTACTCGGACAGCGGTACTCCGGGGACCGGCAGGTGCGTGTCGTAGCAATGCGCGAGCAACTGGCGGGGCAGGCACGCCTGCACAAAAGGCGTCTGTTCGATGGGCTGTATGCAAGTCGGACGCGTTCGGCCGACCCCTTGGTGAACCTGCTCAAGAATGATGGTGCAGAACTCGCGACCGCCCAGGCGAAAGAACTGCTGCGTGATGCACAGCCATCGGACGTGCAACACCTGAGCGAAAAACAGCGCGTTCCCTTGAGATTGACTGAACAAGCCCGGGAGGCTGCATATCAGCTGCGGGTGACGCGAGCTTATGAAGGCTTCTACCTCGACTCATTGCATAATGCCGACACCGCGCGCCTGGAACTGCATTCTCTGGCCAACCTGCCGGGCTGGTCGGCGGATTTGCGTCTGGAAATCCGCGAGTACTCATTTGAAGGTCCGCTGGCCGACAGTCTCGGTCCAGAGGATGCATCGATCCGCAGGGTATTGGTGTTGAATGAGCATGGTCGTTACGAGGCGCGTGATGCGCTCGATCAGCATCTGCACGGTGCGGACAATCTGTACGCGGCGGTGCTGCATGCCTTGCCCGACGCTGAGCGCACAGCGCTTGGCTTTGAAATCCATGAGTATTCACGCCTTGAGCAAACGGTCAGGGCGCAGCCGCTGGATCGATCCCGGTTTGAGCTGCTTCTGCGGGACCACCCGATCACCAGGCCGGCTTACGACCCGAGTGTCATGCGCTTGCGTGGCGGCATGCGTGGCTATGCCCGACAAGCACCACAAGGCGTAGGCCTGCGACAGCGGGCTCGTGCACTGTATCCGGATCTTACCTCGGAGGAAGTGGAGACATTGCTGGCGGGTTTCGGTCAGGGCGAAGGGGCGGTGCATGCGCGGCTGACCCTGCTGGAGGCCGAGTTCAACCAGTTGAACCGCACCCTGCAACGCTGGATGAATTCGCCGACGCAATCCGCTCGCTTTACCCCGCCGGGCGTGGCGGAGTGGCATGCACGAAACAACATCTACAAAGTGCTCAGGCAATGCTGGCAGCGCACCGGGCCGGAGGGCATCGAGGCTTTCGGGGTAGTACGGCCGCAGGCGTTGAGTCTGGACAACATTCCCAGGCTGAGCCGACTGCTGGAAACCCTGCCGAGACTGGAGGCCAACTTCGATCATGTCACCAGCCTGAGCCTGCGCGGTGGGCAGTTGCGTTCCGGGAACCTGTCGTTCCTCGAGCCGTTCCATCAGGTGCGCTACCTCAACCTGCAAGACAATCTGCTGAGCGCTTTTCCGCCGGTACTGAAGGACATGCGTCATCTCACCGACCTGTACCTCAACGACAACCGCATCGAGCTGGATCCAGTGGCAGTTGATCGCCTGAAGAATCTGACACGCCTGAGGTCGTTGGCGCTGCGCGGCAACCCGCTGAAGCTCATTCCTGATGTCAGCCGGATGCCGCATTTGCAGGTATTGGTATTAAGCGATACCGGACTGGACAGTTGGCCTGTCGGTCTGTTTTCCCAGTCGCGACCACGCAGTATTTTCATTGAATTGAGCCGCAATCCGATCAGCCGGATACCGCAAGTCGCGCCCGGATCGTTTCGCGCCGAGCTGCTGGCTCGCACGGTGATCAGCCGGGAGCCGCACTGGATATCGCCGGAAAATTTCGACACCCTCAGGTTGTACATCGAGTCGGTCGGCATGGACCCGGACCGCCCATACCCACCCCGAGGTCTGCTCGACAGTGCGGATTGGTGGATGGGCATGACTGAGCGGCAATGGCAGGAAAAGCAGGAAGTCTGGAACGACGTTGAAGACGAGTTTGGTTCGGTGCCGTTTTTCAATGAGCTGCGCAAGCTCACCCAGTCCGCCGACTTCAAGGCCGGCGGTGACTATCAGACGGAACTGACGACCAAGGTCTGGCGCATGCTCGAAGCCATGGCCAGCGACAGCGAACTGCGAATCAAGCTGTTCAACGAGGCGGCAACGCCCACCGAGTGCGTGGATGGCGGCACGCAACTGTTCAATGCCATGGGCGTGCAGGTGATGGTGCACGAAGCCTACGCCCTGGTGCGTGCGGACCTGATTGAGGCGCAATTGCTGGAGCTGGCCCTTGGCAAGTCCCGGCTCGATGAGCTCGGTGCCATTGCCCGTCAGCGAGTGTCTGCGCGGCTGGCTAACGGCGAACGGTTCCGTCGCTACGACGCCAATGGCGATGTGATCGGCACTATCGATGAAGTGGAAGTGCACCTGGCCTACATGACCGATCTGGCAGAGCGACTGGATTTGCCGTGGCAGGCGCGGGGCATGCAGTTTCGAAAAATCGCCGGTGTGAGCAAGGATATGACCGAAGCAGCGTTCCAGCGGATCAAGGCGCTGGAGGAAGGTGATCTGCTGATTGATCGCCTCTTCGAGCAACCGCTCTGGCGAACCTGGCTGGAGACTACTTACCGCGAGGAATTGAACGGCTTGAAGCGCAGGATCGACGCGACCACCGATTTGCAGGATGCATTGCAGCGTCGGGCCGATGGTACGCGGCTCACCGCCGAGGGAAAGGCGGCGGTGGAGGCGGAAATCAAGGGGTTGTGCAGTGAGTTGGGCAAAAGTGAAACTGACTTTGCGAACGGCAAGCTGATGACTGACGAGGAATATGTTCAAGCCTTGGATGACATCGATCTGCAGATTACGCAGTTGCTGAAAAAACTGACACGGGAAGCGATGATTCGGGCCAAGCTGGATCGGCTGCGGATTGACTCCGTTCAGTAATCACGGAAAAAACAAAGGCCTCGACACAGGGTGTGCGAGGCCTTTGCTCGTGTCGTGGTTGCCGGTTCAGAACAGGAAGTAACGCTGGGCCATCGGCAATGTCTCAGCTGGCTCACACCACAGCAAAACCCCATCGGCCTTGACCTGATAGGTCTGCGGATCGACGTCGATTTTCGGCAGGTAGTCGTTGTGGATCAGGTCGGTTTTCTGCACGTCGCGACAACCTTTGACCACAGCGATTTTCTTCTTCAAACCCAGCGCTTCAGGCAAGCCGGCCTCCTGCGCCGCCTGACTGATGAAGGTCATGCTGGTGGCGTGCAGCGAGCCGCCGTAGCTGGCGAACATGGGGCGGTAGTGCACCGGTTGCGGTGTCGGGATCGAGGCATTGGCGTCGCCCATCAGGCTGGCCGCGATGGCGCCCCCCTTGAGAATCAGCGTTGGTTTCACGCCGAAAAACGCCGGACGCCAAAGCACCAGGTCCGCCCATTTGCCCACTTCCACCGAGCCCACTTCATGACTGACTCCGTGGGTGATCGCCGGGTTGATGGTGTACTTGGCGATGTAGCGCTTGGCGCGGAAGTTGTCGTTGCCGGCGCCATCGCCGGGCAGCGGCCCGCGCTGTCTTTTCATCTTGTCGGCAGTCTGCCAGGTGCGGGTGATGACTTCACCGACCCGCCCCATGGCCTGGCTGTCGGAGCTGATCATCGAGAACGCACCGAGGTCGTGGAGGATGTCTTCGGCGGCAATCGTCTCGCGGCGGATGCGGCTTTCGGCGAAGGCCACATCCTCGGCAATGCTCGGGTCGAGATGATGGCAGACCATCAGCATGTCGAGGTGTTCGTCGATGGTGTTACGGGTGAACGGCCGGGTCGGGTTGGTCGAACTCGGCAGCACGTTGGCAAAACCGCAGGCCTTGATGATGTCCGGTGCGTGACCGCCACCGGCACCTTCGGTGTGATAGGTGTGAATGGTGCGGCCCTTGAAGGCGGCGAGGGTGGTCTCGACGAAACCGGATTCGTTGAGGGTGTCGGTGTGGATCGCCACCTGCACGTCGAACCGGTCGGCCACGCTCAGGCAGTTGTCGATGCTCGCGGGCGTGGTGCCCCAGTCCTCATGCAACTTGAGGCCGATGGCACCGGCCTTGACCTGTTCGATCAACGGCTCCGGCAAGCTGGCGTTGCCCTTGCCGGTGAGACCGATGTTCATCGGGAACGCGTCGGCAGCCTGAAGCATGCGCGCCAGGTGCCACGGCCCGGAGGTGCAGGTGGTCGCGTTGGTGCCGGTAGCCGGTCCGGTGCCGCCACCGATCATGGTGGTGACACCGCTCATCAATGCCTCTTCGATCTGCTGCGGGCAGATGAAGTGGATATGGGTGTCGATGCCGCCGGCGGTGAGGATCATGCCTTCACCGGCGATGACTTCGGTGCTGGCGCCAATGGCGATGTTGACGTTGGGCTGAATGTCCGGGTTGCCAGCCTTGCCGATCGCCGCGATGCGCCCGTCCTTGAGGCCGACGTCGGCCTTGACGATACCCCAGTGATCGATGATCAGCGCGTTGGTGATGAGGGTGTCGACCACGTCGGCGGCCAGCAACTGGCTCTGACCCTGGCCGTCACGAATGACTTTACCGCCACCGAATTTCACTTCTTCGCCGTAGGTGGTGAAGTCCTGTTCCACTTCGATCCACAACTCGGTATCGGCCAGGCGCACCTTGTCACCAACGGTGGGGCCGAACATGTCGGCGTAGGCTTGTCTTGAGATTTTCATGCGCTTGCCTTGGGATTCAATTGTGTTTGAGACTGTTCGCTTCGCTCACAGATTCGCGAGCAAGCCCGCTCCCACAGTTGCCCGCATTCCAACCGGAGGAACTCGGTCGAATGTGGGAGCGGGCTTGCGCGCGAAGGGGCCGGTGCAGAGATCGCATCAATCAGAGATCGCCCATGATCCTGCCGGCAAACCCGAACACCCGACGATGCCCCGCCAAATCCACCAACTCCACCTCGCGACTCTGTCCCGGTTCGAAACGCACCGCCGTGCCGGCCGGGATGTTCAGGCGCATGCCGCGACTGGCGGCACGGTCGAACGCCAGGGCGTCGTTGGTTTCGAAAAAGTGATAATGCGAGCCGACCTGGATCGGCCGGTCACCGCTGTTGGCCACCTTCAGGCTGATCGTGCGGCGGCCGACGTTGAGTTCGATGTCGCCGGGCTGGATCTGGTATTCGCCGGGAATCATCAATGGGCTCCTTGGAGAATCTTGTAATAAAGGGCGGTCGGCTTGTAGCGGCCGCTCGGGTCGCAGGCGTAGTCGGGGATTTCACCGGCGCGGGTATAGCCCAGCGATTGATAGAAGGCTTCGGCGGGCGAACCGGCCTCGGTGTCGAGGTACAACATGCCGCGCTTGTGCTGCAGGGCGGCGGCCTCCAGAGCGTTCATCAGTTGCTGGCCCAGACCGCGACGCCGGGCATGTTCGCGCACCAGCAGCTTTTGCACTTCGGCGCGGTTCAGGCCGTTAGCTTTCTGGCACAAACCCAACTGCACGCTGGCCTGCACCTGTTCGTCCTTGACCACCACCCACAGCAACAGATTGCCCTTGTTCAGGTTGTCCTGGACCTCATCGAAATAGGCGTGGGCCTGGGTCGCATCGAGGTCGGCCATGAAGCCGACACTGGCGCCATAGCCGACGGCATCGAGCAGCAGGTCAATCAATCCCTGACGATAGTGCGCAAAGCTTTCAACGTTGACGCGTCGCAGTTGGGCGGCGTTCATCGGGCGTTACTCCTGGTTGACGCTCGGCGGTTGTGCGCCGGGATTGAGGGTCAGTTGCATGAAGGTCAGGTCCAGCCAGCGGCCGAATTTGGTGCCGACCTGAGGCATTTGTCCGGTGGTGATGAAACCGATGCGCTCATGCAAGCGAATGGAGGCGGCGTTACCGCTTTCGATGGCGGCGACCATCACGTGTTTGCCGCAGTCTTTGGCGCGTTCGACCAGCGCTTTCATCAGTTGTGGGCCGAGGCCGTTGCCGCGCTGGTCGTTGCGTACGTAGACCGAGTGCTCGACGGTGTGGCGGAAACCGTCGAAGGGGCGCCAGTCGCCGAATGAGGCATAGCCCAGTACCGAATTTTCACCATTGACGATCACCAGAATCGGGTAAGCCTGGGATTGCCGGGCGCTGAACCAGGCCTGGCGGTTGCCGAGGTCGACCGCCTGTTCATTCCAGATCGCGGTGGTGTTGAGTACCGCGTCGTTGTAGATGTCGCGGATGGCCGGCAGATCGGCAGGCACGGCATCGCGGATGTGGTAAGTCATGGCGCGGCCTCAGGCGATGGGTTGGTGGACGGTGACCAGTTTGGTGCCGTCGGGAAAGGTGGCCTCGACCTGGATTTCCGGGATCATTTCCGGGATACCTTCCATCACTTGTTCGCGGGTCAGCAGGGTGGTGCCGAAGTGCATCAGGTCGGCCACGCTCTGGCCGTCACGGGCGCCTTCGAGCAGGGCCGCGGAGATGTAGGCCATGGCCTCCGGGTAGTTGAGTTTCACGCCGCGCGCCAAACGCCGCTCGGCCACCAGGCCTGCGGTGAATATCAGCAGCTTGTCTTTTTCGCGTGGGGTCAGGTCCATCGTAGACATCCATCTGGGCAGATTAAAAAGTTCGGATCTGTGAATACAAACCCTGTGGGAGCGGGCTTGCTCGCGAATGCGGAGTGTCATTCAACATCAATGCTGACTGGCCCACCCCATTCGCGAGCAAGCCCGCTCCCACATTCGATCGCATTTCAGGTGCTCCATATTCTGGGTGATACGGCCTCGCGACCCAGAAGGGCGGGGCGTAACAACTTCCAAAGTTCAATCAACCATCCCCGTGCTAACAACGCTTCAGTGGCCAGGCACCGTGCAACCAGCAACCCCGGCAACTGGGTCAAATCCCCGCGCACGTCGTTGGGCAGCGAGCGGCAGCGCTCCAGCAGTTCGCTATCGATTTCACCCGTCACCAATAACGTGGCAAACACCGGTTGCCCGTCGAGCCCGATGGGCGAATCAAGTAAACCGTCCGCTCCGACAATGCGCTGACGTTCATGCCAGAGCAACTGGTCGTCGCGGCGCACATCCAGTCGTGCCTGGAAATGCCCAAGGTCGAAGCGCTCGCCGCTGGCCGGACGGCCCAGGGCCACGACGTCCCAGTAGAACAGGCGCGCATCGCCTTCAAGGTCGATGGAAGTGCTGAGTTCAGCCTGGGCCGCACTGAAAATGATCGTCTCCTGGGGCAACCATTCCAGTGTCGCACCGGCCGCCACCTTCAACTTCAGTTGCTGAAAGGCCGGGCCGGCAGCGCGATACCACTTGGCCGCGCCGGGGCTGGTGATTTGCGCCCAGGCATCGCCCTCGACGCTGGCCGAAATGTCCAGTCGATCGCCTCCGGCAATTCCGCCGGGTGGGTGGACGATGATGTGCTGGCAGACTTCCGGCCCTTCGGCATACAGGTGCTTTTGTACCCGCAGCGGGCCTTTGTGCCGACGCTGGACCGGGCGCGTGGTGTTGTCGAATCGGGCGTAGCCGAGCTCCAGTTCGGCGTGCCAACTGGGGGTGAACAAAACGCCTGAAGCCGGAAGAGTCATAGTCAATGCTTGTCGAGAGGTCGTCAGGATGTTTGCAAAGGCTGTGCCGCAAGGATTTGCAGGCAGGAGGCGACTATTGATTGTGCTGATGCACCACTAAGGGGCGATCTATGAAATATCGTGCAACCAATTGGTGCTTCGCGCCTGTTTAGACATATATATCTACCGCCATCGGTGGTCACGAAGAACCCAGGATGCAAGCGCACGCTCCCCCCCCTCCGGCGGGGCGACCGAACATTCTGGAGTTTCTTGATGACCACTTCTTATGAGCCTTTACAATCTGCACCGGCGACCGCGCCGGTGTTACCACCTGTTAGTCAGCCCTTTATTTGCGAAGACGATGCTGCGTATTGGGTTCACCAACATGATCGCGTGAGCGACAGAGAGTACGGCGCACTCATTTTGCAGCGCCCGGATGGCAAGTTTGTCGCGACAACACCTGTCCAGGGCAAGGCAACTTCGTTTGATATGGAACGTTTGTTGAACTACGACCGGCAGACCCAGACGATCAGCCATCCGGCCGGATACCTTTGCGTTGGCAAATGGCATAGTCATCCGGACATTCCCGAGGGGATTGCCAAGGCGAACCCATCCTTCAACGATGATCAGGTCAAGTTGTTCAACGCGCTGCCTTCAATGCCTGATGTCCATGGTGCGTTCAGGCATAGGGACTTTTTTAAACAGTGTTATGTTTCAGGTCCCTCCGGTTCTCTGGTGGCGTACTCCATTAATCCACCGGACTCAGACTACAGTCCTGTATACCGAATGGGCCGCACACCCGAAGACATGGTCAGAAGGATCGCAGTCATCGGTCACATGCGTGTCCTGGAACCAGGCACCCTATGGGGTGGCCTGCGTGGCCCGATCACGGCTGAATGGATTCCCTACCAACCGGTCATACCCGGGCTTCCCAAACTCCAGCCGTTTTTTACGGGCGTTTTTGAAGACCCGGCCTCAGCGTTGAACGATGCCTTGAGTCGCGTGCCCGCGACAGCGGGAGATCAGCGTGTGGGGTTTATCCTCAAGCGTCGCGACCGTGACGAATATGTCGTGACATTGCCGTTCCACCGACCTGATGGATTGCTGGCAATCGAGCAGGTCTTCCCCGCGACGCCAGACGGTTTTCTGTTACCGGAAAATCAGACGTTGGCAGGTGTGTACCTGGGGCCCGAGTTGCTGGCGACGGCACTACCGGAAAATGAGGCTGATCTGTATCAGCAGTTTTTCTCACCCCAGTCATTGGTATTCAGTGTTCTGCAGGCTCGGGGATCAGGCTTGGTGGACTCTTCCTTGGGTTATTCGGTATTTCGCCAGACTCCGGACGGAGCACTGCTGAAGTACCACAGCACGTTTTCTGAAGCCGAAGCCTGGGTTATCAAGACTGAAGGGGCGATGGGCGTCAACATCGATAAACTCTTGCTGGGTGGGCATCTGAGCGCCAAGGATTTTGTCTTGAGTGTTGCAGTAACGGGCGTACTGACGGTCGAAAAAAGCAGCCCGCTCTGGGATGTTGGCGGCGTGGTGGGTTCTGAATGGCGGCCCTATGCAGGGGCAAACCCATCACCCCGGATTCTGAATGAGCGCTGACAGTTCACTGTTCAGATCGTAACCAGCCCACGCACGCCCTCGGCTTCCATATTTTCACCACGCCCCTGTTGCACGATCTCGCCCCGGGACATCACCAGGTATTGGTCGGCCAGTTCGGCGGCGAAATCGTAGAACTGCTCCACCAGCAGAATGGCCATGTCGCCCCGGGCCGCGAGTTTTTTGATCACGGCACCGATCTCCTTGATCACCGACGGCTGGATGCCTTCGGTGGGCTCGTCGAGGATCAGCAGGCGAGGGCGGCTGGCCAGCGCGCGGCCGATGGCCAGTTGTTGTTGCTGGCCGCCGGACAGGTCGCCCCCCCGGCGTTGTTTCATTTGCAGCAGCACCGGGAATAGCTCGTAGATAAACGCTGGCACCTCCTTCGCTTCGCTGCCGGGAAAACGCGACAGGCCCATCAGCAGGTTTTCCTCGACGGTCAGGCGGCCGAAGATCTCCCGGCCCTGCGGGACATAGGCAATGCCGGCATGCACACGCTGGTGCGGTTTGAACGTGGTGATCGGCTTGCCTTCCCAATTGACCGCGCCTTCTTTGGCCGGCAGCAGGCCCATCAGGCATTTGAGCAGGGTGGTCTTGCCCACGCCGTTGCGCCCGAGCAGACAGGTGACTTCGCCGACCTTCACGTCAAACGTCAGGCCGCGCAGGATGTGGCTTCCGCCGTAGTACTGGTGCAGTTTTTCGACTTGCAGCATTCTCAAATACTCCTCAGTTCCCCTGTGGGAGCGGGCTTGCTCGCGAATGCGGACTGACATTCAACATTTGCATCGACGGACACACTGCTTTCGCGAGCAAGCCCGCTCCCACATAGGTATGTGTTTGCAGGTTTATCGACCGAGATACACCTCGATCACCCGCTCGTTGTCCTGCACCTGCTCCAGCGAGCCCTCGGCCAGCACGCTGCCCTGATGCAACACGGTGACGTGGTCGGCAATCGAGCCGACGAAGCCCATGTCGTGTTCCACCACCATCAGCGAATGCTTGCCGGCCAGGCGCTTGAACAGTTCGGCGGTGAATTCGGTTTCGGCGTCGGTCATGCCCGCCACCGGTTCATCGAGCAGCAGCAATTGCGGGTCCTGCATCAGCAGCATGCCGATCTCGAGGAACTGCTTCTGGCCGTGGGACAGCAGGCCGGCCGGGCGATTGACCGAGCTGGTCAAGCGAATGGTTTCCAGCACCTCGGCGATGCGGTCTTTCTGCTCGCCATTCAAGCGCGCCCGCAGGCTGGCCCACACCGACTTGTCGGTTTTCTGCGCCAGTTCCAGGTTCTCGAACACGCTCAAGGCTTCGAACACCGTCGGCTTCTGGAACTTGCGCCCGATGCCGGCCTGGGCGATCTGCACTTCGCTCATCTGCGTCAGGTCCAGGGTTTCGCCGAACCAGGCCTTGCCGTGGCTGGGACGGGTCTTGCCGGTGATCACGTCCATCAGCGTGGTCTTGCCCGCGCCATTGGGGCCGATGATGCAGCGCAGTTCGCCGACGCCGATGTACAGGTTCAAATCGTTCAGCGCCTTGAAGCCGTCGAAGCTGACGCTGATGTCTTCCAGGGTCAGGATGGTGCCGTGACGCGTATTCAGGCCTTTGCCGGCGCGCTGGCCGAGACCGATGGCGTCACGGCTGCTGCCGGCGTCCTTGTTGGGTTCTACGGGGAAAAACGCCGGTTCGAGCATGAATTCAGCGGTTGCCGTGATTCTCATGATTCACCTCTTTTCTTCAGCAGGCCGATCACGCCTTTGGGCAGGTACAGGGTCACGACGATGAACAGCGCGCCGAGGAAGAACAGCCAGTACTCGGGGAAGGCCACGGTGAACCAGCTCTTCATGCCGTTGACCACGCCGGCGCCGAGCAACGGACCGATCAGCGTGCCGCGCCCGCCGAGGGCGACCCATACGGCGGCTTCGATCGAGTTGGTCGGCGACATCTCGCTCGGGTTGATGATGCCGACTTGCGGCACGTACAGCGCACCGGCCAGGCCACACAACACCGCGCTCAGCACCCAGACAAACAACTTGAACCCGCGCGGATCGTAACCGCAGAACATCAGGCGGTTCTCCGCATCGCGCAGTGCGGTCAGCACCCGACCGAACTTGCTCTGTGCCAGGCGCCAGCCGATGTACAGGCTCGCTACCAGCAACAACACCGTGGCGAAGAACAGCACCGCGCGGGTGCCCGGTTCGGTGATGCCAAAGCCGAGAATGGTGCGGAAGTTGGTGAAGCCGTTGTTGCCGCCAAAACCGGTTTCGTTGCGGAAGAACAGCAACATGCCGGCGAAGGTCAGGGCCTGGGTCATGATCGAGAAATACACGCCCTTGATCCGCGAACGGAAGGCGAAGAAACCGAACACCAACGCCAGCAACCCCGGCGCCAATACCACCAGGCACAGGGTCCAGAGGAAGCTGCTGGTGCCGGTCCAGAACCACGGCATTTCAGTCCACGACAGGAAGGTCATGAACGCCGGCAGGCCATCGCCCGAGGCCTGGCGCATCAGGTACATGCCCATGGCATAGCCGCCGAGGGCGAAGAACAGGCCGTGCCCCAGGGACAGCAGGCCGGCGTAGCCCCAGACCAGATCGAGCGCCAGGGCGACGATGGCGTAGCAGAGAATCTTGCCCACCAGCGTCAGCGTATAGGCTGAAACATGCAGCATGCTGTCCACTGGTAACAACGACAGCAGCGGTAACGCCAGCAGCACAATGAGGATCACTGCGCCGATGGCAATCGAGACTTTGGGGCCGGCTTTTTGGGTCGCGGTAACGAGCAGGGGCTGGTTCATCAGTCGATCACCCGTCCTTTGAGTGCGAAGAGGCCTTGCGGACGTTTCTGGATGAACAGAATGATCAGCGCGAGGATGAGGATCTTGCCGAGCACCGCACCGATCTGCGGTTCGAGAATCTTGTTGGCTATCCCTAAGCCGAAAGCCGCCAGCACGCTACCGGCCAACTGGCCGACACCACCGAGCACCACCACCAGGAACGAGTCGATGATGTAGCTCTGGCCGAGGTCCGGGCCGACGTTGCCGATCTGGCTCAGGGCCACGCCACCGAGGCCGGCGATGCCCGAGCCAAGACCGAAGGCGAGCATGTCCACGCGTCCGGTGGGCACGCCGCAGCAGGCGGCCATGTTGCGATTCTGGGTGACCGCTCGCACGTTCAGGCCGAGGCGCGTCTTGTTCAGCAGCAGCCAGGTCAGCACCACCACAAACAGTGCAAAGGCAATGATGACGATGCGGTTGTAGGGCAGTACCAGATTGGGCAGTACCTGGATTCCGCCCGACAGCCAGGCCGGATTGGCCACTTCGACGTTCTGCGCGCCGAACAGCAACCGAACAAGCTGAATCAGCATCAGGCTGATGCCCCAAGTGGCGAGCAGGGTTTCCAGCGGGCGACCATAGAGGTGGCGAATCACCGTGCGTTCCAGCGCCATGCCGATGGCGGCGGTGACGAAAAATGCCACGGGTAGCGCGATCAATGGATAGAACTCGATGGCCTGCGGGGCGAAGCGCTGGAACATCAGTTGCACCACATAGGTCGAGTAGGCGCCGAGCATCAGCATCTCGCCGTGGGCCATGTTGATCACGCCGAGCAGGCCGAAGGTGATCGCAAGGCCCAATGCCGCGAGCAGCAGGATCGAACCGAGGGACATGCCGCTAAACGCCTGGCCCAGCATTTCGCCGACCAGCAGTTTGCGCTTGACCTGGGCGAGGCTGGTTTCAGCGGCGGTGCGCACCATCGCATCGGTTTCAACGCCCGGCTCCAGCAGGCTTTCGAGGCGGGTGCGGGCCAGCGGATCGCCGGTTTCACCGAGAAGGCGTACGGCAGCGAGGCGCACGGCCGGATCGCTGTCGACCAGTTGCAGATTGGCCAGGGCCAGGCTGAGGGCTGCGTGGACAGCTTCATCCGTTTCACCCGCCAGTTGCCGATCGAGGAATTTCAACTGCGCCGGTTTGGCGCTTTTCTGCAATTGCTGCGCGGCGGCCAGACGGATTTTGGCGTCGGCGGCGAGCAACTGATGACTGGCCAGGGCCGAGTCGATCAGCCCCCGCAGGCGGTTGTTCAGGCGCAGGGTTTTCGGTTGACCGTCGATGGTCAGTTCGCCTTGTTGCAGGGCATCGATCAACTCGATACGGGCCGGATCGGGCTGCGCGGCCCAGGCTTCCAGAAGTTTGGCTTGCTGCACGGGATTGGCGGCGACGAAGTCTTCGGCATCGCCGGCGTGGGTGGCCATCGGCAATAGCAGCGCGAGGGCGAAGATGAAGCGGTAGAGGGCAGTGGGCATAGAGAGTCGCCTTGCTCGGACTAAATGTGAAGGCTGGCTTTTGTGGCGAGGGAGCTTGCTCCCGCTGGGGCGCGAAGCGGCCCCAAAAAAGGACTGCTCCGCAGTCCAACGGGAGCAAGCTCCCTCGCCACAAAAAATGCTCCCACAGGGAGTTGTGTTGGGCCTGAACAATCGTCAGGCCCAATGGCTTTAGTTGCTCTTCACCGCATACTCCGGCTTCTTGTCGTTGCCCTGGATGAACGGGCTCCACGGTTGGGCGCGGATCGGTCCTTCGGTCTGCCACACCACGTTGAACTGACCGTCAGACTGGATCTCACCGATCATCACCGGCTTGTGCAGGTGGTGATTGGTCTTGTCCATGGTCAGCGTGTAACCGGACGGCGCGGCAAAGGTCTGGCCGGCCAGGGCTTCGCGGACTTTGTCGACATCGGTGGATTTGGCTTTTTCGGCGGCTTGCGCCCACATGTGGATGCCGACATAGGTGGCTTCCATCGGGTCGTTGGTCACCGCTTTGTCGGCGCCGGGCAGGTTGTGTTTCTTGGCGTAGGCTTTCCAGTCATCGACGAACTTCTTGTTCACCGGGTTCTCGACCGATTCGAAGTAGTTCCACGCGGCGAGGTTGCCCACCAGTGGCTTGGTGTCGATGCCGCGCAATTCTTCTTCGCCGACCGAGAACGCCACGACCGGAACGTCGGTGGCCTTCAGGCCCTGGTTGGCCAGTTCTTTATAGAACGGCACGTTGGAGTCGCCGTTGACGGTGGAGATGACGGCGGTCTTGCCGCCCGCCGAGAACTTCTTGATGTTGGCGACGATGGTTTGATAGTCGCTGTGGCCGAACGGGGTGTAGACCTCTTCGATGTCCTTGTCGGCCACACCTTTGGAGTGCAGGAACGAACGCAGGATCTTGTTGGTGGTGCGCGGGTAGACGTAGTCAGTGCCGAGCAGGAAGTAGCGCTTGGCGCTGCCGCCTTCTTCGCTCATCAGGTATTCAACGGCAGGGATCGCCTGCTGGTTCGGCGCGGCGCCGGTGTAGAACACGTTCGGCGACATTTCTTCGCCTTCGTACTGCACCGGGTAGAACAGCAGGCCATTGAGCTCTTCGAACACCGGCAGTACCGATTTGCGCGACACCGAAGTCCAGCAACCGAACACCACGGCGACCTTGTCCTGGGTCAGCAACTGGCGACCCTTTTCGGCGAACAGCGGCCAGTTCGACGCCGGGTCGACCACCACCGGTTCCAGCATCTTGCCGTTCACGCCGCCCTTGGCGTTGATCTCGTCGATGGTCATCAGCGCCATGTCTTTCAACGACGTTTCGGAGATCGCCATGGTCCCGGACAACGAATGCAGAATACCGACCTTGATGGTCTCGGCGGCCTGGACGGTCCAGGTCATGCCCATTGCGGCAATGGATGCCGAGAGAGTGAAAGCCTTGATCAAACTGCGACGCTTCATTGTGCGATCTCCATGAACTTATGAATTTTCTTGGTTGGCAGATGCGGACTACTGAAGGGTCTTTAGCAAGGGCTGTGCCCGGTCGGGGAAAGGTACGGGAATGGCGTTTTAGAGCGGTTGTGCGGATTGATGACGCACCAGGAAGGATCGCGGCAGGCGTGTTGGTGCGAAGCGTTGCGCCAGATTGGGGCGCAGATTGTGTGAGCAACAACAATCGATTGTGGGAGCGGGCTTGCTCGCGAAAGCGGTGGATCAGTCGACACTGTAATCGACTGACCTGACGCTTTCGCGAGCAAGCCCGCTCCCACAAGGTCAGCGGCGCATCAGATCAGCTTTTGATGCAGGTTTCAAAACCATGTCCGCCACCTTTGTACTCCGGGCCGTAGTAGTACTTGGTGAATGAAGTTTTCCCGTCAGGCGTGGAAGCGATGTTTGCTATCCCGACACCGTAGTCCTTGTGCGACGGATCCGTATGGGCAAAGTAAATCGCCAGGGAACTCGAGTTGGCGGCGGCAAAACCGTCATACAGGGAGTTGCCGGGCAACGTCAGGGTAAAACCGTAGGCGCCATGTTCGCCGGTACTTTGTTCGGCATTGAGTTTCATGTCGACCACACCTTCAAACGCACCGATATGGCTGTCCATTCCGGTGCATTGATATCGGCCGCTGTAGTCAACGCCAGTAAAGGGGGGCTTGGCGGCCCATGCAGGCGTTGAGACAAGTGCGATGGATATGATGAGTTTTTTGAACATGCTTACCTCTTTCCGCTCTTGTAAGAGTTGTGACGATTAAGATGTAGGAATAATCGTCATTGAAGTGCGCGAGTATTTTTTATTATTCAACTCGCGGGAGCGGAGTATGAGCGTGGTAATGGATTTGTTAAGTGCGAACTCAATACGAGGTTTTTCCAGGCATAGCTGCAGTTTTGAAGTTTGTTTTAATTAAACATGGCGTTAACGACGTCGCATCAAGCCGATGAAGAACAACCCGCCAATCGCCGCCGTGGCCACGCCGATGGGCAAGTCTTCGGGCGCGATCATCGTCCGGGCAGCAACGTCGACCCAGACCAGAAACACGCTGCCAAGCAACACGCACACCGGCAGTACTCTTCGGTGTTCAGCCCCGACCAGTCGCCGCGCGATGTGCGGCACCATCAGCCCGACAAAACCGATCGAACCGCTGATCGACACCAGCACCCCGGTCATCAGCGATGCAATCAGAAATACCCGCAGACGCACGGTGCGCGCATTCAGGCCCAGGGTCACTGCCGTCTGCTCACCGGCCATCAGCGCATTCAACGGTCGCGCCATGCCCAGCAGTAAAACCAGACCGAACAACACACTGGCGGTCGGTACCGCCAGCAATTCCCAGCGCGCCAGCCCGAGTCCGCCGAGCATCCAGAACATCACCGCCGAACTGGCTCGATGGTCGCCCAGGAACAGCAACAAATTGGCGATCGCCATCATCACGAACGACACCGCCACGCCGCACAACAACAGGCGATCACTGTCGAGGCGACCGTGGCGGCTGGCGATCATCAGTACCACCAGCATGCTCAGCAATGCACCGATGAAGGCGGCGACCGGCAAGGTCAGCAGGCCAACGATTTCTCCGACATGCAACACCACGATCACCGCGCCCAACGTCGCGCCGGAGGTGACGCCGAGTAAATGCGGATCAGCCAGCGGGTTGCGCGTCACCGCTTGCAGCACTGCGCCGATCAGCGCCAGGCCAGCGCCGACCAACGCGCCGAGTAGCATGCGCGGCACGCGGATCAGCCAGACGATATGCTCCTGCCCGGGGCTCCAGTCCGGCACACCGAAGCCGAACAGTTTGTGCAGCAGGATGTGCCACACCACGTCCAGCGGTACCCGTGCCGGGCCGAAACCCAGGGACACTACGCAAGACACCAGCAACAGGGCACCGAGGACGATCAGCAACAAGGCGTAGCGACGGTTGATCATTCGCCGTGGAAACCCTTGGCCAGTGTAGCGACCGCCAGCACGTTATCGATCCCCGGCGTGGCCTGCACGTACGGAATGACGATGAAGCGCCGCTGCTTGATCGCTTCCACCGATTGCAGGGCCTTGTTTGCCAGCAGGAACTGAATCTTCTGTTCGGCGGTGATTTCGCTGTAGTCGACGATCACGATCACCTGCGGGTTGTGTTCGACCACGCTTTCCCAGTTGACCCGGGTCCAGCTTACATCGACATCCTCGAGGATGTTGCGCCCGCCAGCGGCGTCGATCAGCGCTTGCGGCATGCCCAGGCGGCCTGAGGTCATGGCCCGGTCTTCGCCGCTGTCGTACAGGAAGACCCGCGGTCTTTGCGCGGGCAGGGTTTTGCGAATGTCCGCCACTTGCGCCTGCATGTGGGCGACCAGGGCGTTGGCGCGGTCCTGCACATCGAAGATCCTGCCGAGGTTGCGCAGATCGTTGTAGGTGTCTTCGAGGCTGGCCGGAGGGCGCTTCATCACGAAGGCGCAGGATTCGCTCAGCTCATACACATTGATGCCCAGCGGCTGCAGGGTCTGCGGAGTGAGATCGCCGCCGACCCGCATGCCGTAGTCCCAACCGGCGAAGAGGAAATCGACGTTGGCATCGAGCAGGGTTTCCACCGACGGGTACTTGGCCGCCAGCTCCGGCAGACCGTCGAGCAGCGACTGCATGTCGGGTGTCACGGCCTTCCAGCCACTGACGCCGCTGTAGCCGGCCATCCGTGGCTTGAGGCCGAGGGCGAGCATCATCTGGGTCATGTTGATGTCGTGGCTGAGGGCGTGTTGCGGTGCTTGCGTGAAGGTCACTTCGCGGTTGCAGCTTTTGACTGTCAGCGGGTAATGGGTGGCTTCGGCCAGGGCCTGGGCGCAGACCGACAGCATCACGAGGCAGAGGCCGGAGCGCAGCAGGGAACGCAAATTCATGGTTGGGTTATCCAGGTGATTCGTGGGTAGCCGTGCAGCGGATGGTCATCAATAAGCGCTTCGACGCCAAACACATTGCGCAGCAGGGCGGCGGTGAGCACCTCTTGCGGCGTGCCGCTGGCGACGATGCGGCCATGATTGATCACGTACAGGCGATCACAAAAAGCCGCCGCCAGATTGAGGTCGTGGATGCTCGCCAGGGTGCCGATGTTCAAGCGCCTGACGAACTTCAACAGCTCAAGCTGATAGCGTGGGTCGAGGTGGTTGGTCGGCTCGTCGAGGATCAGTAGTTGCGGTTGCTGGGCCAGGGCGCGGGCGAGTATTACCCGCTGTTTTTCACCGCCTGAGAGGGTGGCGAACTCATGGTCATCGAAGCCCTTGAGGCCGACGGACTCCAGCGCCTGATGAATGAGTGTCGAGTCCTCGAGCGTGTCGCCATCGAACAGACCTTTGTGTGGCGTGCGGCCCATGGCGACCACTTCCTCGACGGTCAGGCCGAAGGCATCGGGGAACTCCTGCAAGACCACGGCGATGCGTTGCGCGCACCAGCGTGAAGACTGTTTCCAGACATTCTGGTGATTGAGCCTGACCTCGCCGTGCTCCGGTTTACTGAAGCGCCAGGCACAACGCAACAGGCTGGTCTTGCCACTGCCGTTGGGGCCGATCAACCCGACGAACTCACCCGAGGCGACGTGCACGGAGGCATCACGCAGCTGGAATTGATGGTGGCAATGGCCGTGGCCCAGTGGGGACCAGGTGAGGTTGGTGAGGTGCAGCGAGGTCATGCCGTTACTCTTGAGGTGAAGCTGATGGCCTCTTCGCGAGCAAGCCCGCTCCCACAGCAATTGCGTGAATCCTGTGGGAGCGGGCTTGCTCGCGAAGAGGCCCGAAAGGACACCCTGAATACGAGAGGGTGACGCGCGGGGCAGTTTACAGCCCCTTGAGCCCCGCGCATCTCAGCTGTTTCATGATGAAGATGAGGCGCTCTCAGTCTGCCGGGTAAAACGCGACAGCAGCACACGATCCAGCACCCACACCACCACCAGCGAAGCGCCCACCAACGGGAAGGCTACCGCGAGGGCGAACATGATCACCATGGCGGTTTTCCATTTCGGCAGGTCGTGGCGCAGCGGCGGTACGCCGAGTTTTCCTTGCGGACGACGCTTCCACCAGATCACCACGCCGCTGACCGCGCTGAGCAGGATCATCAGGCAGATCAGCAACACGATGATCTGATTGAGGGTGCCGAACATCTTGCCTTCGTGGAGCATCACGCCGATTTCCGTGGCGCGGGCGACGGCGCCATATTGCTCGTAACGCACGTCGGCAAGGACCTTGCCGGTGTACTGGTCGATGTGCAAAGTGGCGTCATTGCGCGGGTCATCGGCGAACACGGCGATGGTGAACACACCGGTGGCCGTCGTTGGCAAGGTGATGCTGTAGCCAGGCTCGACCTTGCTTTGGGTGGCGATGTTTTGCACGTCTTGCAGGCTGATGGTCGGTGCAGCCGTGCCGGCCTGCGCGCCATCGTGGGCCATGTGCTCGGCGTGGTCGCCGGACATGGGCATCGGCGTGTTTTCCATGGCCCAGGGCACGGTCTGGCGGGTGGCGCTGTTGAGGCTGCGCGCCTCGACGTCGGACTTCGGTACGTTGTCCCACATTGCCGCCGGAAAGACGTTCCACACGGCCGCGTATTGCTGGCCCCAGAAGCCGGTCCAGGTCATGCCGCTGAGTAGCATCACCAGCAGCAGGGAGGCGCCCCAGAATCCGGTGACGGCATGCAAGTCACGCCAAAGCACCCGCCCGCGACTGCTCAGGCGTGGCCACAGAATGCCGGCGGCCTGACCGCGCGGCCACCACAGGAATACCCCGGATACCACCAGCACCACACCCCAGCCGGCGGCCAGTTCGATCAGCCGATCGCCGACGGTGCCGATCATCAGCTCGCCATGAATCGCGCGCGCAATGGCTTGCAGGTTCTTCTTGGCGTCTTGCTCGCCGAGGATGTCGCCTTGGTACGGATCGACAAAAACGTTCAGCTCGTTGCCGTCGTTGAGCACGACAAACTGAGCGCTGCGTTCGGCATTGACCGGTGGCAGGTACTGTTTGATCGTGGCCTGGGGATACGCATCTTTTACCCGCTTGAGCAGATCGTCGGCCGGGACAGTGTGATGACCGGCCGGTACGTTGAGCAGGCTGCTGTACATCAGCGAATCGAGTTGCGGCTTGAACAGGTAAAGGGTGCCGGTCAGGGCCAGCATCACCATGAATGGCGCAACGAACAATCCGGCATAGAAATGCCAGCGCCAGGCCAGGTTGTAGAAGTTCACTTTGGGCTGTTTCATCACGTGTGCTCCGCATTGGCGAATCAGTTGTTTTTTTAAAAGATCGCAGTACGCATTCCCTGCAGGAGCTGGCGAAGCCTGCGATCTTTTGATCTTGTTGTCAGAAACTCATATCCACCCGGGTCCAGAGCGTGCGCCCCGGCTCCTTGATGGCTTGCGGGTCATTGGCCGGGTAGCCGAAGCCGGCGTTCCCTGCCAGATTCAAGTGCTCGGCGTAAGCCTTGCCGAACAGGTTGTCGACGCCGCTGCTGACCTTCCAGTGGCTGTTGATCCGATAGGCTCCGTTGAGGGAGAACACGCCGAACCCCGGCGTCTTGCCGAAGTCCTTGCCGACCACGTTGCCCTTGTTCTGGTCGATGCGATTTTGTGCGGCGACCACTCTCCACAGTGCGCCGGCACTCCAGTTGTCTTCGCTGTAGGTCAGGCCGAAACGGGTGTCCAGCGGCGGCATCTGCGGCAACGCAGAGCCATCGCTGCTGTTCTTGCCCCAGGCGTAGGCCAGTGTCGCGTCGGCTTTCCAGTGTTCAGTGAGGCTGTAGGCGGCGCCCAGTTCGCCGCCCATGATTCGTGCGTCGATGTTCTCGGCTTGCGAGGTCGTGCCCATCATCGTCGGGGTGTAGTTGAACAGGATGTAGTCGCGCACCTGCCCGACGTAACCCGAGGCCCAGGCTTCGAGTGTTTCGGTCTTGTATTGCAGGCCGAAATCGAGCTGGGTGGTTTTTTCCGGCTTGATCGAATCGAAGGCATTCACCGAACCGGCAGGGCCGGAATTGGGCGAAAACAGCTCCCAGTAGTCCGGGAACCGCTGGGTGTGACCGAGGCCCGCGTACAAGGTGGTCGGGCTGTCGGCCAGGTCATGCTCGTAGCGGATGAAGCCGCTTGGCAGGGTGTCGGCGCGGGTGTCGTCGGCGGTCGGATTCGGCCGGGTCATCATTCCCGAGCCGATGGTTTGCCGATAGTCCTTGGCCGAGGCGCGGTCCAGGCGTGCGCCACTGATCAAGCGGTCACGGTCGGCGGCGTACCAGGTCAGTTCGCCGAACACACCGTAGTTATGGAAGTCGGCATCCTTGGTGTAGGGCAGGTCCTTGTAGGTGTCGATGCCCATGGCGCTGCGCTGGCGATGTTCGTTGGTCTGTGCGTCGATGCCGCTGATCAGTTGCACATCAGCCCAGCGCCAGGTGGCCTTGATCCGTGCGCCGAGGGTGCGGCGGTCGACGTTGGAGGCCATGGGGCCGGCCATCATGCCGGTACCGGACGGCGTGCGCAGGGTATAGTTGTCCATCACGTGGTCGGCGTAGTTGTAGTAGACCTGCGCCTCGACCGTATCCAGCACATCGCCGATGTTGGATTTCTCGAAGCGCAGGCCGAGGCTTTCGCGCAGGAACTGCGAACCGTCCATGCTGCGCCCGGCGTAGCGCGCCTCACCGTCACCTTTGCCGGCGGTCAGCTCCAGCAAGGTATCGGCATCCGGGGCCCAGCCGAGTGCGACGTCGCCGTTCCATTTGTCGTAGCGCGATGGGACGGTGTCGTTGTTGCCATCCTGATAGTCGTCTGCATGTGCGGTGTTGCCGATCACCCGCACGTAGCCCAGTGGTCCGCCGGCAGCGGCGTCCACCAGTTTGTCGAAGCGCCTGTTGGAGCCGGCTAGCACACTGGCGTTGACCCGTGTGCCGAGCTCGCCGAAGTGTTCCGGCTCGCGCTCGAACAGGATGGTGCCGGCCGACGCGCCCGGTCCCCAGAGCACGGTTTGCGGGCCTTTGATCACGGTCAGCTTGTCGTAGGTTTCCGGCGAAATGTAGGAGGTCGGCGCGTCCATCCGCCCAGGACAGGCGCCAAGCATCATGCCGCCATTGGTGAGGATGTTCAGTCGCGAGCCGAACATGCCGCGCAGCACCGGGTCGCCGTTGGTGCCGCCGTTGCGCACCTGGGCGAAACCGGGAATGGTTTTCAGATAATCCGAGCCGTCGCTGGCCGGCACCGGTTGGCGCGGGTCCTTGGGATTGGTGACGATGGTCAATGGCGAGCTGGGGGCAACGGCGGTAATCACCGTCGGGCTCAGTTCTTCAGTGTGACCGGCGTGTTCATCGGCCAGCGCGGAAGGCGCCAGCAATGCACTGCACAAAATCGCAGTGGCGTGCCTGAAACGAATGCCGGATTCGTTTTGGGTCATGGAGACTTGAGCTGGGCTCAAGCGTGTGTCAGCAGAAAACCTGGACATGAAATTTCCATCGAACAGTCGTAAACGACACGGCCAGCAGCCTGAAGCTGTCCCTGTGGGAGCGGGCTTGCTCGCGAAAGCGGTGTGCCAGTCGACATCTGCGTTGACTGACACTCTCTCTTCGCGAGCAAGCCCGCTCCCACCGGTTGCTTGGGTTGTCTTGCGGACCGTGTGAGATCGGAGGTGGGTGTTTACGCGACGGCAGGCGGGGCGCGGGTGCGGGCGCCGGGGAAGAAGGTTTGCCGGGCGTGGCCCAGGCGCGGAGAAGGCGTGGTGAAGGTGTTGACGGGTGGAATGACGAAGTTGGCGAAGGACACGCCGCCGGTCAGCGCCGGGCAATTGAACAGCAGGCTGCAATAGCCGCACTTTTCCCACAGCACATGGTGCCCCGGGGCAGGCGGGCAATGCTCGGCGGAGGTTTGCTTGCCGTGGTCGGCATGCTCCATTGCCGACATGTCCATGCTCATATCCGCCGGCATGCTCATCGACATGGCGCGCGAATCCATCGGCATCGACTGGGAAATCAGCGGACCGATAAAGATCATCAGCATGGCGAACAGGCTGATCCAGCTGCCGCGTGTCAGGCTCAATGCCTGACTGCGTGGCCTGGATGACCTGGCACTAAGCGGGCGCATGGGCGTTTTCAGCTCAGGCGATTACGGATTGTGCGCGTGCGCCTGCATGCCGTCCGGCGCCTGCTTCTGCACCGCGACTTCGACCGTCACGTCACCGGCCTTCTCGAAGTGCAGCGTCATGGGAAAGCGCTTGCCGTCAACCAGCAGGCTGCGGTCCTTGAGGCCCAGCAACATCACGTGATAGGCCATCGGTGCGAAAGTGACCTCGCCACCGGCGGGCACTTCCACGCTCGGTACGTGCTGCATTTTCATCATGTCGCCTTGCATCACGTGCTCATGCAATTGCGCTTCACCGGCAATGGGGGTGTCGACGCTGAGCAGGCGGTCGGCGGTCTTGCCTTCATTGTCGATCACGAAATACGCCGCAACGGTGGGCGCATTGGGTGGCAACTCCTGGGACCACGGATGGGCGATTTCCAGCGTGCCGACCTTGTATTCGTGGGCATTGGCAAAGCAGGCAGGCAGCAGCAACGCAGCCAGAACGATGAGTTTGTTCAACATGGCAGTTCTCCGGAACGATTTAAAACGCAGTCAATTGCGAGAAAAAATCACACCAGAGGGGACGCGCGGGGGTTGAGACTCGGCCATTGCTGGCGCGGTGACGGGCTGGTGAGCGAGGTGGCAGGCAGGCTTCGGTTGGATTCGAAGTGCGCGAAATACAGCTGTGGCGAATGCCCCGGCAACGCCACCAATGGCGCAGAACCCGAGCAGCACCAGCAATGCTGCATATTGGAATGATCGTCGTTTTGCGGGGCTTTCTGTTCGAGGTCGCCGATGGACGTCGCCACCATCCTGGTGCCGCTGGAACTGCAGAAGCTGCCCCACAACAACTGTTCGGCAGGTGACTTCGATGTTTGCGCCATCGCTCCGGACATCGGCATGGCGAGCAAATTGAACAGCACTGCGAAGCAGGCTATCCAGGCAATTGCGAGCCGTTGTCGGGACATGGGACAAAATCCGTTTGGGTGGGCGATCAGGCGCGGGCTATTTAGCCTGATCAGGGCCGATAAGTAAAAACGTGGCGTGCGGTTTGGTGTCGCAGTAAAAAGACACTGACTCAGTGTGCACGTACCGCATGTACTTGTATTTCTACTCCTAGCGTAGCGCGAATTACGGCGAATATTGCAGCCAGGTTGTCCATGCTCGGGTTGCCTTTGGCAGACAGCATGCGATGGAGGCTTTTGCTGGGCTTTGCCGTTTCCTTTGCCAGTTCTTCAAAACCTACAGTGGCGTTGATCAGGTCGCGCAGGATGATCCGGGCCATTTCAGGTTCGCCGTTAAGAAACAGAGTAGCAGCCTCGTCCAACAATGCCTGGGCGAACTCGGGATCACGTTGGGCACGCTCGGCGATGGTGTGTTTGTAGTTTCGGGTGAGCGCCATGACGTTATCTCCGGTGCCGTTCAGTCTTTTTTCGGGATCGAAACTCGGCTATCAGTGTTTTCGCCTGCTTGATGTCAGTTTTTTGTGTGGACTTGTCACCACCACCAAAAAGGATGATCAGGCGTTTCCCCTCTTGGACAAGATAGATTCTGTAGCCAGGCCCCCAATTGATCCGGTACTCGCCGAGACCATCGAACCACTTGATGTTTGATGTGTTTCCCAGTTCCAGGCGAAGCAACGCACTGGATACCTTAAGCGCTGCCTGTGCATCCAAGGTGGAAAACCAGCGGCCAAAGGGGCTTTTGTCGTTGTCCTGAACGTATTCTTCGAGTGTGATCACAGGCGGCTCTGAAGGTAACAAATAGGTTACTTATCATGCAAGCCAATGATCCTGACCTATCGGACGAAGACCGACAACGCGCCAAGTATTTCCTCAAGCGTCAGGAACTCCCGATCAACCCCCGGCAACACCGGCCGCTGCAGAACAATCACCGGCACCCCACGCTCACGCGCCACTTCCAGCTTCGGCTCGGTCGCCGTGCTGCCGCTGTTCTTGCTGATCAATACGTCGATCTGTCGACGCTCGAACAACGCGCGTTCATCGTCGATCAGGAACGGTCCCCGTGCGCCGATCACTTCGCAGCGCTCGTTGCCCGGATAGACGTCCAGCGCGCGCAGGGTCCAGAATTGCTCCGCAGGAATTTCGTCCAGGTGTTGCAGGGGCTCGCGACCGAGGGTGAACAGCGGTCGGCGGAAGGGTTTCAGGGCTTCGATCAGTTCGGCCCAATCGGCAACTTCCCGCCAATCGTCTCCCGCCTGGGCTTGCCAGGCCGGACGCCGTAGCGCCCAGCAGGGAATACCGCTCAAGCGCGCGGCGGTCGCAGCGTTCTGGCTGATCTGGGCGGCGTAGGGGTGAGTGGCGTCGACCAGCAGCTCGATTCCTTCATCGCGAATGAATTGCGCCAGACCCTCGGCACCGCCGTAACCGCCAACGCGGATCTGACATTGCAGGTCCGTCGGCACCCGGCCGATACCGGCCAGGCTGTAAATGTGCTGCGGCCCCAGCGTGCGGGCAATGGCCAAGGCTTCGGTCACACCGCCGAGCAACAGGATGCGCTTCATTGGAAAGCGCCTGCATGGCCGACAATCCCGCCCTGGCGATCGATGGCAAAGACTTCCACTTGAACCTGCGCCGGCACCACGCTGCGGGCGAAGTCCAGGGCGTGCTGACAGACTGCGTCGCCCAGGGCAACCCCGGCTGCGGCGGCCATGGCCAGTGCCTGCTGACTGGTGTTGGCCTCGCGGATACTTTGCTGCAATGCCGTATCGGCGCCGACCTGTGCGGCCCATAGCGCCAGTTGCGGCAGGTCGATGCTCGAATGACGACTGTGCAAATCCATATGCCCGGCCGCCAGTTTGCTGATCTTGCCGAATCCACCGCACAGGCTGAGCCTGTCCACGGGCACTTTGCGCAGGTGCTTGAGTACGGCACCGACGAAGTCGCCCATTTCGATCAGGGCAATTTCCGGCAGGTTGTAGACCTGGCGCATGGTGTCTTCGCTGGCATTGCCGGTACAGGCGGCGATGTGCAGGTAACCGTTGGTTTTCGCCACATCGATGCCCTGGTGGATCGAGGCGATGTAGGCCGCGCATGAAAACGGCCGGACGATGCCGCTGGTGCCGAGGATCGACAGTCCGCCAAGAATGCCCAGGCGCGGGTTCATGGTTTTCAGTGCCAGTGCCTCGCCATTCTCGACATTGACCGTCACGTCGAAACCGCCGGCATAACCGAGCTCGTCGGCCAGCCCGGCCAGGTGGTCGCCGATCATTTTGCGTGGCACCGGGTTGATCGCCGGTTCGCCGACACCCAGCACCAGCCCGGGCCGGGTCACGGTGCCGACGCCGCGACCGGCATGGAAGCGAATCCCCGGCTCGGCGCTCAGGCGCACCTGCGAGTAGAGCAGGGCGCCATGGGTCACGTCGGGATCGTCTCCGGCGTCCTTGAGGGTTCCCGCTTCGGCGCCGTCCTCGGTGAGGCGGCAGAACTCCAGGCGCATCTGCACGTGCTTGCCTTTGGGCAGCACGATGTCCACCGCGTCGGCTGTTACACCGGCCAACAGCAAGCGTGCGGCAGCGAGGCTGGTAGCGGTTGCGCAACTGCCGGTGGTCAGGCCACTGCGTAGCGGGGCGGGTTGTTCGGCGGTTTCGTCACGCATCGAAAGGCTTCGTTACGTCCAGCAAGGTAATCGGCAGGGCCTGGCGCCAGGTGTCGAAGTCGCCCAGTGGTTGTGCTTGCGCGATATGAATTCGCGTCAGCTCTCCGCCGTGTTGCTCGCGCCAGGCCATCAGGGTCATTTCACTTTGCAGGGTGACCGCGTTGGCAATCAGCCGGCCACCGGGCTTGAGTTCGGCCCAGCATGTATCCAGCACACCGTCACGGGTAACACCGCCACCGATGAAAATCGCGTCCGGTCGCTCCAGGCCGGCCAAGGCCTGCGGCGCACTGCCACGAACCAGCTGCAGGCCAGGAACGCCGAGGGCATCGCGGTTGTGCTCGATCAGCGCCTGGCGGCCGTCATCCGCCTCGATGGCCAGTGCGCGACAACCGGGGTGGGTGCGCATCCATTCGATGCCGATCGAGCCACTGCCGGCACCGACATCCCACAACAGTTCGCCGGGGATCGGGGCCAGACGTGCGAGGGTGATGGCGCGCACATCGCGTTTGGTCAGTTGGCCATCGTGTTTGAAGGCGGAGTCCGGCAGTCCGGCCAGTCGGGACAGCTGCAGCGTATTCGGCTCGGCGATGCACTCGATGGCGACCAGGTTCAGGTCGGCAATCGGTGAGTCGTTCCAGTCGCTGGCGATACCATCGATACGCCGCTCGGCTTCGCCGCCCAGGTGTTCCAGCACGGTGAGTCGACTGGGACCAAAGCCTCGTTCGCGCAACAGTGCAGCGATGGCGGCGGGGCTGCGGCCGTCGTTGCTCAATACCAGCAAGCGCACACCGCTGGACAACTGGGCGTTGAGTGCAGCGACCGGCCGGGCCACCACCGAAAGGGTAACCACGTCTTGCAAGGGCCAACCCATTCGCGCTGCGGCGAGCGAGCAGGAGGAGGGCGCGGGAAGCGTCAGCATCTCGGCGGCGGGGAGTTGCCGGGCCAGGCTGGCGCCGACGCCGAAGAACATCGGATCGCCACTGGCCAGGACACAAACGGGCTCGCCACGGTGCGACAGCAGCGACTCAAGGCAGAAGGGGCTCGGCCACGGCTGGCGCTCGCCGCGTATGCACGGCGGGAGCAAATCCAGATGCCGCTGGCCGCCGAAGATTTTCGCGGCGCGCAACAGCGCATGCCGGGCGTTCTTGCCCAGGCCCTTGAAACCGTCTTCGCCGATGCCTACTACCGTCAGCCAGGGTGTCATGCCGTTCCTCAATCACGCGTTCAACATTGTTGGGCGGCATGATAGCGCGGGTTCCTTGAGCTGACTGCCTTCTCTTCCCGACCGGAGTCTTTTCATGCGGCGAAGTAAAGCAGGCATAATACCGCGCACTTTCGCCGTGAATCGCCTCGCCACCTGAACGGGTCCGCCTTGAACGAACGTCCGCTGTCCGCTGCCTTACGCCCCTCGGCTTGCCCGGGGTTGCTGCGTATTGTGCCGGCGCTGGATGGCGGCATCTGTCGGATCAAGTTGAACGGTGGTTCGATCAACAGCGTCCAGGCCGAGGCCGTGGCGTCAGCAGCCGAGCGTTACGCCAGCGGAGCGATCGAGGCGACCAACCGGGCCAACCTGCAGATCCGCGGAATTGGCAACGAGCAATCGGCGTTGATCGACAGCCTGCTGGCTGCCGGTCTGGGACCGCGAACGGCGGCTGGCGACGATGTGCGCAACCTGATGCTCAGCCCCGGCGCCGGGATCGATCGGCACATGCTGTTCGACACTCGGCCGCTGGCCGGGCAGATCCTCGCCACATTGCAAAGCCACGAAGCTTTTCACGACCTCAGTGCCAAGTTCGCCGTGCAGCTTGATGGCGGTGAAGACCTTGCGATGCTCGAACATCCCCATGACCTGTGGCTTTCGGCGTTTGACCAGGGCGGCGAGCAACGGTTGGCGTTCGGTTTGGCGGGATGCCCGACGGATAGCCCCGCCGGTTCGGTTGCACTCGCTGACGGGCATGCGCTGGTGGTCGCGGTCCTTGAGTTGTTCCTTGAACTGGCGCGCCCCGAGCAGACGCGGATGCGTCATTTGCTGGCCGAGCATTCGGCCGAGGGTGTTTTGCTTCGGCTGGCTGAGCGAGTACCGATGCAAGCGGTTGTCGGTTGGCAGCGGGTTGGGGGTTGCAGTGATTTGCACATCGGCGCGCATCCCCAGGCCGGGTCAGGTGTTGTCTATGTCGGGGCTGTCCCTCCATTAGGGCGGCTCGATCCGGCGATGCTGCGGGGGGCGGCACAACTGGCACGGGAGTTCGGTGATGCCAGTCTGCGCTTCACGCCTTGGCAAAGCCTGCTATTGCCCAATATCCGCGCGGAAAACGCCGCCGAGGTCATTCGGCAGTTGCACTGTCTGGGCTTGCAGTGCGATGCCGATCAGCCATTGTCCCGGTTGATCGCCTGCACCGGTTCAAACGGCTGCGGTAAAGGCCTGGCCGAGACCAAGGGCGATGCCCTGCAACTGGCTACATTGCTGCAACGTCACGGGCAAACGCCGAGCGTGCATTTGAGCGGGTGCGCGCGTTCCTGTGCCGCCGCGCATACGGCGCCCGTCACCTTGCTGGCCGTCGCCCCCGGTCACTACGATCTCTATTTTCGTGATGCAACGCAGCCGGGTTTCGGCGCGCTGCACGCACACAACCTTACTATTGAAGCGGTCGCGGCCTTGCTCGACGCCCACTCACGGAGCCCCCTTGATGCTTGATTACATCCGCGACGGTCAGGAGATCTATCGCAACTCCTTCGCGATCATTCGCGCCGAGGCCAACCTCGACCGAATTCCGGCCGATCTGGAGAAACTCGCGGTCCGTGTGATTCACGCCTGCGGCATGGTCGAGGCCATCGACGGTTTGCAGTTTTCCGAAGGGGCGGGCAAGGCCGGGCGTGATGCGCTGGCGGCCGGCGCGCCGATTTTGTGCGATGCGCGAATGGTCTCCGAAGGCGTGACCCGCGCGCGGTTGCCGGCAAACAATCCGGTGATCTGCACCCTGCGCGACGAAAGCGTTCCGGAACTGGCCCGTGAATTGGGCAACACCCGCTCAGCTGCTGCGCTGGAACTGTGGCGTCCCCATCTGGAAGGTAGCGTGGTGGTCATCGGCAACGCCCCGACGGCGCTGTTCTATTTGCTGGAGATGCTCGACGCCGGTGCGCCGAAACCGGCGCTGATCCTCGGGTTCCCTGTGGGTTTCGTCGGCGCCGCCGAATCCAAGGCAGCGCTGGCGGCTGACAGCCGTGGCGTGCCGTTTGTCATCATGCAGGGTCGCCTGGGCGGTAGTGCCATGGCCGCCGCCGCCGTCAATGCCCTCGCCACGGAGATCGAATGATGCAGCAACCTGGACGTTTGATCGGCCTCGGTGTCGGTCCCGGTGATCCGGAACTGATTACTGTCAAGGCACTGCGGTTGCTGCGCGAGTCGCCTGTAGTGGCGTACTTCGTCGCCAAGGGCAAGAAGGGCAACGCCTTCGGTATCATCGAAGCCCACCTGCAGGACGCACAGAATTTGTTGCCACTGGTGTACCCGGTGACCACCGAAGCCTTGCCGGCGCCGTTGTCCTACGAGCAAGTGATCAGCGACTTCTACGATGACGCTGCCGCAGAACTGGCCGCGCATCTCGACGCCGGCCGCGACGTAGCGGTGATCTGCGAGGGCGACCCGTTCTTCTACGGTTCCTACATGTACCTGCACGACCGGCTCGCCCAGCGTTATCAGGCTGAAGTCGTGCCTGGCGTATGCTCGATGCTCGGCGGTGCCTCGGTGCTCGGTGCGCCGCTGGTGTATCGCAATCAGAGTCTGTCGGTGTTGTCCGGTGTGCTGCCGCACGACGAACTCAAGCGTCGCCTGGCCGATGCCGATGCGGCGGTGATCATGAAACTGGGACGCAACTTTCCCAAGGTACGCCTGGTGCTGGAAGAGCTCGGCCTGGCCGAGCGTGCGCTGTACGTCGAACGCGCAACCATGGCCAATCAGAAGATCGTGCCGCTGGACCAGGTCGAGCCGATGTCTTCGCCGTACTTCTCGTTGATCATCGTTCCCGGTGAAAGGTGGCAAGGCTGATGACCCGTCCAGTTCCGGCGATTGTCATTCTCGGCAATGGCAGCCTCGCGACCGCGCGCAACATTCAACAACTTTATCCCGATGCGCTGATCCACGGCCTGGCTGAACGGGTCGAAGGCGCGGATCGGGTCTATCACGAATTCGGTGCGACCCTGCGCGAACTCTATCAACAGGGCACTCCCGTCATTGCCCTGTGCGCCGCCGGGATTGTGATCCGCACGCTGGCGCCCTTGTTGTTGGAAAAGGGCGCCGAGCCACCGGTATTGGCGGGGGGC